>JAYKJC010000562.1:0-3597 GCA_035285885.1 Leptolyngbyaceae cyanobacterium
ACTTACCGCTTTGTTCTTCTGCCATGACACATACCTCTTTGAATACTGCGTGGGAGGAGAAAAATTCTCTTGTAAATAAATGTTAATCAGCCGGTTGGTAGATTGCAACATTTCTTTAGAGGTTTGAGCCCAAGGTTTGAACCCCCACCACGTTTGTAAGAAAAGGACTTGGGCATAAGGAGTTGACCGGGTAGAGGGTAGAAGCCCTTGTAATAGAAAGAATGCCCTGGCCTGCAGGGGCTCTAGTTGCAATTACTCAAAAAGAGCTGAGATAGCCCATGAGCTACCGCTTGGAGTTTAGGCAGGACTAGCCGCCGGTCGCAGTCCCGATGAAAGGGTTCGAATCACATCGGGTAACGGGGGGATTTGGCCATCCCCTCGCAATCGAGAAATCAAAAACTGCCAGAAGGAAATCCCCAACTTACGACAGGTTTTCTTCAGACCCACTAAAGTATCTCGGGCTCGTCGTCCGGCTTCAGAGCGAGTGCCCCCACTGATTTTGCGACGGGTGACATATTCTCGAATATCGGATTCAGCGCCATTGTTGTGCAACGGCACCTGGGGCACCTCCAGCATCCGCAACAACTCCGCCTTGCGGGCTCTGAATTGCTGTAACACGGTATTGAGCGAGGCATGGTGCAGGAAGCAGCGACCAAAGAGTTGGTCAAACCCCTGCTCAAGCTCTCGCTTGCGGTCAGCGGTGGGGGCTTGAGCGTAGGTCTTTAACTGCTGATAGTACGGCCAGAGCTGCTGTTGCATCTCCTCGATGTTCTGCCGCTGCTGACTCGTCTTCCCCTGTAACCGACGCAGGGCGCGCTCGGCATGCACCCAACACAAGGCATGAACGAGCACATTGAACTGGGGTGCCCCGTCACTGAGAATCACCAGACGCTCATCCACCCCCTGCTCAATCACCCCGCCCAGTAAGGCCGCTTCGGTGACCCGACGAACCGCTTGGGGGCTGACAATCCCGAGGGCGGTGAGAACCGTCTGCCATTGCGCGGAGTCTTGGGCCAGCACTTGGCCCGAAAAGCTGAGCACCTGCCAATACTTCGCCGCTAACGGACACGATTGGAGATACTGCTGGGCATACTCATTGAGCACATAGCAAGGAGACTCACCCTGCAACGTCTCTAAAAAGCTCTGACGGCTCTTGCGCTCGGTGGTGCGAAAGTAGGTGAAGTAGGCATTGCCGATGACGGTGCAGTAGCCATTGTGGCCCTGGTGACGCGCTCCCGTGTCATCGGTATGCACATAAGTCGCCGTCTCTAACCCCACCCGCAGCACCTGCTGCTGTTCGGCCTGAAAGGTCTCCTGGTTCTCGCACAACAGACGGTGCAATTGACCGGTTGAGATGTCGATGCCCCACTCTCGCAGTTGCTCATGAATCAACGGTTGGGGCACCCGGCATTGATAGTGCTGATACAGGATGTAGCCCACCAGCAACGGGCCGTAGTGGCCCTGACGATACTCGGCGGGAACTTGCCCCACCAGGGTGGTGCCATCCTCTCGCACATACTCCGCCAGGCGAAAGCGGATATTGTGCCGTTCCAGCTTTAACTCCTGCACATCGTAGTCTCGATACCCGTTGAATTTCGCCGTGGCGGGAATCTCCTCTGGCACGATGATCCGTTCCTCATGGATCTCAAAGCCCAACTTTTTACTCCGCTTCGCCGAGCCCGGGCGCTTTTTCTGCCCCTCACCCTCAGAGGCCGGGGGGGCGTCGTTCAGCCGACTGGCACCCAGCTTGGGTTTCCCCTTCAGCTTCTTTTGCGCTCTGACCTCGGCCTCCAACTGCTCGATGCGCTCTTGCTGCTGCTGCAATCGCTTTTCCAGGGCCTCAATGGTCTGTTGCTGAGCTTGAATCGTTTGTTGCTGGGCTCGGACCACCTCAGCCCACTGCTCCACTCCATCAGGGAGTGTGTGGGATTGCAGGAAGGGGATCTCGGGGAGTGAACTCATTTCTCTGTTAGACCAGATTTTTCCCCTCTTGGCAACCCCGGGGTCCTAGCTTTACCAGCCAATATTGAGAAGTTGCAAATTAGTTGCCGATTATTTGATGACAAACTAACTATTATTATTGAAGATTCCCTGACCCAACCTGAGCAGTTGCTACTACAGAATAGCGGCAGCCAACGAGTGGAAGAATTACACGCAGACCTGGCGAAGGTTGTGCGACCCCAACTCGTTCAAATAGTAGAAGAAATCCTCGGACTGGAGGTGATTGACCTGATGAGCGACACCACCCTGGAAACCGGTAGAACCGGACTGGTAATTGTGCTTTCAGACCGGCCTGAAACGGTGTTGTCTGAAAAAAGTCATTCAACGATTGCGCCAGCGTCCTAGGCCTGTTCGGCAGCAATAAAATAACCTTTTTTCTTTATTAAGCTGATGCCTGAAGTGGGGTAATGTACTGGCCAATCAGCGCCTCTAAATCGTCAACCATGTAGGGCTTGCTGATGTATCGATCGCAACCAGCCCTCAATATTTCCTCCTGATCTTGCTTTCTGGCCAGAGCGGTAACGGCAATCACCGGCAGAGATGCGTTGAGCGGATTGGTCCGTAACATTCGCACCAGGTCTGTGCCGCTGATGCCGGGTAGCTGAATGTCAAGCATGATCAGGTCGAAGCGAGTTTGGTTGATGCGCTCTAAGGCGGCCTTGCCATCGGTTTCACAGACGATGGTGCAGGGAAACTGCTCAAGAATAAATGACAGCAGCATCAGATTGTCAACGTCATCATCCACCAGAAGGACGCTGGCCTGCCGGGCACATCTAGGTTCGGAGTAAGCCGTTAGGTTGGCTGATAAGCCAGCTGCAGTAGCCAACTTACAGAGGCCCTTAGACTCAAGCATAGGCATAACCATTTAGGTCCAACGAGGGGTACTCAGAAAGGCAAAGGCTAGGAGCATGGAAAAACCCTTAGCGAATTAACCCTGGTTAACTCAGCTGAGTCACCTCTAGCTTCGGAAGCATGTGCCGAAGGTAGAACCGCGATCAGGTGCAATACTCTCAATACCCTATCACAAATCAAAAGTACTGTTAAAAGCCTGTAAAGCTAAAAAAACTTTAGTGAAGTAAGTAACATTTCACAACCTTGCCTAAGCGGTTTTTAGGGGGGGTAAGTGGGCATGCTGGAGGTGTCTCTAGGGGCCATCTACCTTGGGTCAAACAGGGAAGTTTTTCCAAGCCAAATTTCCCCGCTTCAGTCGACCCTGGCCCCCCTCAGCCAGTGAGGTTTCCATGATTATTCGGCATTGTTTCAAAGTACTGATAGGGCTGTTTCTGGGGATGCTACTGACCCTGACCAGCCTGGCTGGGGTCGCCCAGGCCAACGTTGATGTTTACTTTTTTCACAGTCATACCTGTCCCCACTGTCGGGAACAGATGCCCCTGATGGTAGCCATCAATGACTACAACAACAATGTCACGGTCCACATCATTGAAGTGGACGAAGAGCCTGCTGTTTGGGCTAAATTTCGAACCGACCACAACATTTCCTCTGGGGCGGTACCCCGCACCCAGGTGGGAGAACTGTCGTTTATTGGCTACAGCGCCACCGACGGCCCCCTGGAATACCTGGATACCCACGAGGGTT
>JAYKJC010000563.1:0-15523 GCA_035285885.1 Leptolyngbyaceae cyanobacterium
CTGGCATTGAAGTCATTGAAGTCCCCGTGGCTACAGATGCTCTGACCGTTGTGGTTAATCCAGAAAATGACTGGGCTGAGTGCATGACGATTGAACAGCTATCCACAATTTGGGCTCCTGAGGCTCAAGGAACCGTGGACAACTGGAATCAAGTTGATCCGTCTTTCCCTGATGCACCTCTGGTTCTCTATGGACCGGGTACAGATTCTGGAACCTTTGACTACTTCACCGAAACAGTCAATGGCGAAGAAGGTGCAAGCCGAGGTGACTACACCGCCAGTGAAGACGACAACGTCCTCGTACAGGGTGTCGTCGGTGACGTGAATGCCCTGGGTTATTTTGGTTATGCCTACTATGTTGAGAATCAGGACAGCATGAAGGCAGTTGCCATTGATGGCGGAGAAGGATGTGTTGAGCCTAGCCAGGAAAATGTCCTCGCTGGTGCTTACACGCCTCTTTCTCGTCCTCTCTTCATGTACGTCAGAAAAGATGCTTTAGAGTCTGATCCAGCCGTTAAAGCATTTTTCGACTTCGTTCTCGACCCTGCGAACAAAGACTTTGTAGGAGATACAGGCTACGTTCCTCTTGACGACAGCCAATATGCTGACGTGAAGGCGAAAGTTGACGCTGGCGAAGTTAAAACTGCTGAATAAGCCAGTGCAATAACTATCTTGGGGGCAAGTAAGCTTATCACTTACTGCCCCTAAGGCTGTTACCTGATTGATGATTGTGTGTGAAGTGTTTAGGGTCAGGCTAGTCTTGTGATTGATTCCAAGTTTCGTAAACTCGGCTTGAGCAAGGCATTGATGAGATAAATTTCTAACTATGTTTCAGAGCTTGACTGCTCATCAAAATAGAAGTCGATTATTTACTGATTGAGAGTACTATGACAGACAGTATTTTTCCCGGATCTTCAGTCAGTGACGACGGTCGTGAAAATCTTTGGCAGCCTAAGCGAGCTGCGAGTAAGCGAACTGAAGCAATCGTAATATTCGTTACTGGTGCATTTGCCCTGTTATCCGTTGCAACCACATTTGGGATTGTCGCAACCCTCATATTTGAGACGATAGAGTTCTTCAAGGTTGTTCCAATATGGAGATATTTGACTGATACTCAGTGGACTCCATTATTTACCAATCCCCAGTACGGCATTATCGTTCTTTTATGCGGAACGTTCCTGACCTCGGTGATTGGTTTGGTGGTTGCGATTCCCCTCGGGCTTCTGGCTGCAGTTTGCCTGAGTGAATATGCGCCGAGAAAACTCAGAGCATGGCTAAAGCCCACCCTGGAAGTTCTTGCAGGGGTTCCAACCGTTGTGTTTGGCTACTTTGCCTTGCTCTTCTTGACTCCGATTATGAAGACTTTCATTCCGGGGTTGGGAACGTTTAATGCTCTAAGTGCAGGAATTATTCTGGGGTTTGCCATCTTCCCAACCATTGCCTCACTCAGTGAAGACGCCATTTTTGCGGTTCCAAACAGTTTGCGTCAGGGGTCCTATGCATTAGGCGCAACGAAGCGTGAAACCATTACAAGCGTCGTTTTACCCGCAGCTCTATCTGGAATCGTTGCATCTGTTGTATTGGGGGTCTCCCGTGCCGTTGGTGAGACGATGATCGTGACGTTGGCTGCAGGACAGAGTCCAACGCTGACGCTTGATCCGCGCGTTGCTGTTCAGACCATGACATCCTTCATTGTGCAAATTACGAAGGGCGACGCACCCTACGGATCAATTGAGTTCCTCACACTTTTTGCAGTGGGTATGACACTCTTCATCATTACCTTGACCCTCAACATTTTCAGCAACTGGTTCGTCCGCAAGTATCAGGAGAAGTACGAATGACAACCACTGACTCAACTCAACTTGGCCTTGCAGAGCAGGGGCTATCCAGTACGAATTTTGAGCCAAAGTTAGAGCAGCGCTATCGGTATGACAATATTTTCAAGGCGCTCTGCTGGATTGCAACTTTTTCAGCCGTCTTCGTTTTGGCTTTCTTGGTATCCGACTTCTTAATGGATGGAATTCCGACACTCAGTTGGGATTTTATTGTCAGTGGCCCATCAAGAAAACCGGAACAGGCAGGAATTTGGCCGCCTCTTGTCGGAACAATTTATCTGTTGATTATTACGGCAGCCGTCGCTTTTCCGATCGGGGTGGGGTCTGGAATTTATCTCCAAGAATTTTCCAAAGACAATTGGTTTACCCGTTTTATCGAAATTAACATCAGTAACCTGGCAGCCGTACCTTCGATTATCTACGGACTGTTGGGGCTATTCGTCTTTGCACGAGTGTTCGCGTTCATCACGGGTGGACGAAGCGTTCTTGCGGGTGCGCTAACACTGGCACTGCTGATTTTGCCCGTTATTATTGTGGCGACTCGGGAGTCTTTGAAGGCAATCCCCGATAGCATTCGGATGGGCGGAATGGCTCTGGGTGCAACGAAGTGGCAAACGGTTCGTGCTCACGTCCTTCCTCCTGCAATTCCAGGAATTATGACAGGTACGATTCTGGCGCTGTCTCGTGCAATCGGTGAAACGGCTCCTTTGATTGCTGTGGGTGCTGTTGCGTTTATTCCATTTGCACCTGCGTTCTCTATTGAGGGGTTGCAATCGAAGTTTTCGGCTCTGCCCATTCAGATCTTTAACTGGGTTTCGCGTCCTCAAGAAGAGTTTCATGCGATCGCCGCATCTGCGATTATTGTTCTGATGATTGTGTTGCTCACGATGAATGCCACTGCCATCATCATCCGCAATAAATTCCAGCGAAATTTGTAATTCGTCTAGATCGATTCAATACACATAATCCCGTCGATTTTTATCTAGAGGCTGTTCCCAATGCAATCCCAAGCATCTCCAACTGCTGTTGGAACTCAAGACGTCTTCAAAGTAGAGAATACTGGGTATTACTACGGCAGCAACTTAGCTGTTCGTAACGTAAACCTCGGTATTCCAGGTAATAAGATCACTTCATTCATCGGGCCTTCGGGGTGCGGTAAGAGTACCGTGCTGCGCTGCTTTAACCGCTTGAATGACCTGATTCCTAGTGCTCATATCAAAGGTCGGATTACGTATCACGGCGTTGATATTTATGCCAAAGAGGTTGACGCAACTGAGCTTCGTCGCCGAATTGGAATGGTGTTTCAAAAGCCGAATCCCTTTCCAAAGTCGATCTACGAAAATATTGCGTTCGGTGCCCGCATCAACGGGTACAAGGGCAATATCGATGAGTTGGTCGAGCAATCCCTCCGTGGTGCAGCTCTGTGGGATGAGGTCAAGGACAAGCTCAAGGAAAGTGGCTTGTCTCTCTCTGGTGGACAGCAGCAGCGTTTGTGTATCGCACGGGCGATCGCCATTGAGCCTGAAGTGATTTTGATGGACGAGCCTTGTTCTGCACTCGACCCCATCTCCACCCTCCGCATCGAAGAACTGATGCAGGAACTGAAAGAGAAGTACACCATCATCATCGTCACCCACAACATGCAGCAAGCATCTCGGGTTTCCGATATGACGGCCTTCTACAACGCAGAAGCAACCGATGCAGGCGGAAAAGTTGGATATCTGGTCGAGTATGATGAGACCACTAAGATTTTCCAGAACCCCGCTCAAGAGGCCACTCAAGAGTATGTGACCGGACGATTCGGCTGATTTCTTATCTCACGCTTAATCAAGATTGAGCCTGGGATTAAGACCTTGCATCTCCTTGCGTCTACCCGAACGCGCTTTGCCATCAAGCAAAGCGCGTTTGCCTTTGTTCGGTCATGAGTGTGTTTGGTGACGAGATTTGCGACTACATCATTCACCGACTCAATCCGGTTTCGACTTCGCTTAACCGACTAGGGCGTGCTTTAAAACTATCCGAAAGGGTTGTTTTTTCGTGCGCAAAGCGCACGAAAAAACAACTTTTAAAACAGACCCTAGTTTCGAGAGCTGAGCGAAGTCGAAGCTCGAACGACAAGCCACTATCTCCCTCCATACCTTTCTTCGGCCCAGGGCTCTCCTCGACGGTGATAGCCATTCTTTTCCCAGAATCCAAGTTCTTCATGATCGAGGAACTGCAATCCATTAATCCATTTGGCACTTTTCCAAGCGTAGAGATGGGGCACCACAAGACGCATCGGGCCACCGTGGTCGGGGGGCAGTGGTTCTCCAAAGAGGGTGTGGGCAAAGAAGTTTTCTTCGAGAAGAAAATCGTCCATCGTCAGGTTGGTGGTGTAGTCGCCATAGCAGTGCAGCATGACGTGGGTTGCACTGGGCCGAACCTTAATGGATGCCATAAAATCAGGCACCTTCACCCCCGTCCACTTCACATCGAGCTTTGACCACCGCGTCACACAATGAAAGTCAGCCGTGATGTCGGTCTGCGGCATCGCCATCAGGTCTGTCCAGTTTAGTGTTTGAGACTCAGCGAGTCCCCAGATTTTCAATTGCCATTGATCAGTGGTCACCTGGGGAGTTTCACCGAAAGAAAGCACAGGAAAGCCGCTTGCCAGATATTGTCCGGGGGGAACTCGGTCATTCATATTGGATTCAGGTTTATTGAAAAATTTGCCAAGCATAGGCTGCTCCGAGCAGGTATGTGATATCAGTTGAGCGGCGCGAATCATCACAAGCGGATGCGCAATTTCTTTAACATCTATTGAGATTCACGCCCATTCTGAACTAAAAACTCTTGAAGCGATGAAATAATGGTCACAGTCATCGCATAGTTACTATTTTAAGGACGCAGAGACTCATTCGTTATGAGCACTTCTATTTCCACTTCTCAATCCGGTACCCCTTCTCAAGTGAATAGGGCGATCGCCCCCCAATCCTGGCCTACCCTGCTCCAACAACTGCTGGACAAGCAATCACTCAACATCGATCAGGCGTCAGCGTTAATGAAAGGCTGGCTGTCAGAAGAGATTCCCCCTGTTTTGTCTGGGGCTATCTTGGCCGCCATTCAAGCGAAGGGAGTGTCAGCGGCTGAGTTGGCTGGAATGGCCCAGGTGCTCCAGTCTCAGTCCATCGGGGGACAAATGACCCATACCACGATGCCCAAGCCGCTGATTGATACGTGTGGCACCGGGGGCGATGGGGCGTCTACCTTTAACATCTCAACTACGGTCGCATTTGTGGTGGCGGCGGCAGGTATCCCTGTCGCCAAACATGGAAACCGAGCCGCATCCAGCAAAGTCGGGTCGGCAGATGTGTTGGAGTTTCTAGGAATTAATCTCAGCGCTCCTCCAGAAAAAGTCCAGGCGGCAGTAAACGAGGTGGGCATTACCTTTTTGTTTGCTCCGGGATGGCATCCGGCGATGAAGTCTGTGGTGCCAATTCGCAAGACGCTCAAAGTGAGAACCGTCTTCAATCT
This sequence comes from Leptolyngbyaceae cyanobacterium, assembly GCA_035285885.1. GTDB lineage: Bacteria > Cyanobacteriota > Cyanobacteriia > CAKZMO01 > CAKZMO01 > JBCCWF01. Next base: position 5,348 of record JAYKJC010000563.1, read on the forward strand.
CTTAGGCCCACTGGTCAATCCGCTACCGATTACAGGCCAGGTGATGGGAGTTTTTGACGATACGCTGGTGGATATCGTGGCCGAAGCGCTCAACATGATGCAACGCCCTAAAGCAGTGGTGCTGCACGGTCATGAAAAGCTGGATGAAGCAGGGTTGGCTGACACGACCTACCTCAGCGTGATTTCAGACGGACAGCAGCAGTCTCTAACCCTCAGCCCTGAGCAGATGGGGCTTGCCCCCGCTCCCACCACGGCGCTGAAAGGTGGAGAAGCTGAAGAGAATGCCGCGATTCTTACAGAGGTGTTGCAAGGGCGCGGCACCCAGGCTCAGCAAGATGTGGTCGCGTTGAATGCGGCGATCGCCCTCGAAGTCGGCGGTAAACTATCCCCAAAAGCATCGTTAGAAGAAACTTATCGATCGGGTGTTGAACAGGCCAAAGAAATTCTCAAAAGTGGAGCCGCGTGGCAAAAGGTTGAAGCCCTCGCCAGCTTCTTAAAATAGGCTTTCTGCAAATATCTGTCCTTTGGTAGATGCTAAGAAATAAGAAAAATCTGGAGTGCAATTTAAGAGAATTTGGTCTTTGAATTGCGCTTACAAATCGACATGTTGTTTCTTGTACAAACCTTAAGATTCTTTGGAGTTCGCTATCTCAATAGACTCAATTCATAAAGAATGCTGAAGTAAATCATCAGGTTTGTCGATGCTTTTTCTGGTTCAAGTGCCTTTCACCTAAGGGTTTCACGTATTGGTTGCTGAGTTTTTTTGATTTCCCCTATCCGTAGTCTATTTATATTGCTTTGCCACGAAAATCTAACGTAAGAATTGCGTAGATTTTCCAAATGTGTAGGACAATGCTCATGTCTGTTCAATAGGCGTAGGACAATGCCCATGTGTTTGTAATGGGTATTGGTTTTATAGCAATTCGCTCCTCCACTCACTCACACGGTGCGATGAAATTGACGCTATTTGCAGCAGCGATATCATCCCAATGATGATGCGCTTTCTTGCTGTTGCAGTCAGTTTTGTAGTGCCTACTTCGTAGCATCTTCAGTTGACGCAAATATTATGAACGAACTATTGATAACAGCGTCGGTGACGGGCATACGCCCCTATTCCGTTCCTTTTTTAGCCCAAAGTGACGTTTCTGCGTCAGTAAATGGTGCCGCAGAATTTGGTAACTCACTGTGGGCTAGCTTTAGTAGCTTTCTTCCCAGCCTCATCTATGCCATCGTGATCCTGATCGTTGGTTGGATTGTGGCCACTATTGCAGCCTCTATCGTCAAAGGATTACTGCATAAAACAGATATTGATAACCGCTTAGCGCGGTGGGTCACAGGTCAACAAGCTGACGAGCCTTCCCCACCTATTGAAAAATGGGTGGCAGCCGTAGTTTATTGGCTGATCATGATTTTCACGTTAGTGGCTTTTCTTCAAGCCCTCAGCCTGGAAGTCGTGTCTGAGCCTCTCAACAATTTCCTTCAGCAGATTTTCAACTACTTACCCAAGATTGGTGGTGCGCTCTTACTATTAGGGTTAGCCTGGGTTGTTGCGACGATTGTCAAGCTTGTCTTTACGAATCTTCTGGCGAGATTCAACCTGGATGATAGGCTGGCAGGGGCAACGGGTGATAGCACTGAAACAAGCCCCTTCTTGCTGAATGAGACCCTTGGAAATGCACTCTATTGGTTCATTCTCTTATTCTTTTTGCCGCTTGTTCTCGATGTTCTCGAACTAGAAGGACCATTAGTCCCCGTTCAGAACTTGCTGAACGATATCTTGTCGGCATTGCCAAAGATTTTGACCGCCACCATTATTGCTGTGGTGGGCTGGTTTGTAGCCCGCATCGTTCGTGGCATTGTCACGAATCTTTTGGCTGCCTCAGGTGCGGATCAGTTGGGTGCGCGATTTGGGTTGAGCAGTGATACGCAAGGCACATCCCTATCAAGCATCGTCGGCACTGTTGTTTATGTACTGGTGCTGATTCCAACGGCGATCGCCGCCCTCAACGCCCTGGAGATCGATGCCATTTCTGACCCTGCCATTGAAATGTTGGAATTGATTCTAGACTTCATTCCACGAATCTTTGCAGCAGGGGTGATTATTGGAGTCTTCTACTTCATTGGTCAATTTGTCTCTGATCTTGTGACCAGCCTGTTGACCAGTGTTGGATTCAACAACATTTTCCGATGGCTCGGACTGCCTCAGATTCAAAACTCAATTCCTACGGAGCCGACTCAGCCTGTGGCGGGTGAGCCAACCCCCTATGTTCGTCCGACGGATTCAAACCAACTCGCCCTCCAATCTCGAACCCCTTCTGAGTTTGTTGGACTGATCACTCTCGTTGCGATTGTGCTTGTTGGAGCAGTGGCGGCAACTGAAACCCTTCAGTTCGAGCAGCTCACACTCATCGTTCAAGCGGTGTTGCGTATTTCGCTCCGAGTGTTGAGTGGGGTGATTGTGTTCGGCGTAGGTCTCTACTTTGCGAACCTGGCCTACAGCTTGATCGCAAGCTCTGGGTCTAGACAGGCGAGAATTTTGGGTCAGACGGCCCGCATCGCCATTATTGCGCTTGTTCTCGCAATGGGCATCCAGCAGATGGGCGTGGCCACTAATATCGTCAACCTCGCCTTTGGTCTGCTCCTGGGATCAATCGCTGTGGCGATCGCCATTGCCTTTGGTTTGGGTGGTCGCGACGTTGCCTCTGAGCAAGTCCGTGAATGGTTGAACTCATTCAAAAGCTAGGTCTACCCTCTAACTGATACACCAGGCGGAAGTCCACATATTATTTGTAGGGCAGGCTTCCAGCCTGCTCGGGCAAGATGCCCGCACTAAGGTATGTGGACTTACTATCAGCTTGAGGTTATTTCATAGAGGTGTGGCAGTGCCACGCCTCTACGGAATACCGAGCGTGTCCATGAAATAGCACAGATACACAAAACGCCTCCCTCGACTTACTTCCGAGAGAGGCGTTTTAATACATTTCAATCACACCCGAGAACTGTATTCTTCAGGATGGGTTTGGAGCACCAAGCGCCACCTTACAGCAACCCAACAAAGTGGAGAGGCCCATGGCCACTAATAAGCTCAGCCACAATGGCCAGAATGCCCAGCATGGCCAGTCGCCCATTCCAGACTTCCGCCGCCGTTGTCATGCCCCACTCCCACTTCTCCTGAGGATAAATCTTCGTCTTCTCAGGTAGATAGGTCACATCAGAGAGTAACCGAGCAGGACTGTTCAGGGCATCCAGCACCATGTCAGCCAAATCATTGATGAAAACCGGATGGGTATTGAGCGCGGGAACCCGTTGGAAGTTGTGAATCCCGGCTTCTTCAGCTAGCTCACCATACTCCATGTCAATTTCCTGCAAGGTTTCAATATGCTCAGAAACAAAGCTAATGGGAACCACCACCAGGGTCTTCACACCCTTTTCTGCCAGTTCCTCAATGGCATCCTCTGTGTAGGGCTTTAGCCACTCCACAGGGCCTACCCGGCTTTGATAGGCCAGCGTGTAGTCGTTTGAGCGGTTGAGGGTGCGCATAATCAACTCTACGCATTCTTCAATTTCTCGCTGGTAGGGATCGCCCGCCTCTTCCACATAGCTGAGCGGAACGCCATGGGCACTAAAGAAAATATGTGCATCCTCAGGCGTATCGAGCTGATCTAGCTGCTGGGCAATCAATTGAGCCATTGCCTGCAGATATCCAGGGCGACTATACCAGGAATCGATGACGGTGTAGCGAATGGAGTCGAGTGCCGGATCTTCTTGCCAGATTTTCTCAAGGAGTCGGAAGCTCGATCCGCTGGTGCTAATTGAAAAATGAGGATAGAGGGGAAGAATCACCAGCTCTTCAATTTTGTCGCGCTTGATGCGGGCGATCGCCTCTTCTGTAAAGGGATACCAGTAGCGCATGCCGATATAGACCTGAGCTTCGTGGCCTTTGTTGCGAAGGTTCTCCTGTAGCGCTTGAGCTTGCTCCTCCGTGATGCGACGCAGAGGAGACCCGCCACCAATCTGACGATAATTTTCTTGAGATTTACTAGCACGCGTTGTCGAAATCAGCCATGCTAGAGGGCGCTGAAGCCAGGGCACGGGTAACCGGATAATTTCTGGGTCAGAAAACAAGTTGTACAAAAACGGTCGCACGTCCTCCAGTTGTTCTGGCCCACCCAAATTCAACAACAAAATTCCGACACGACCTGCACTAACCACAATATGTCCCCGTTTTAATATTTATTAACTATCCTAACGATAATTATTCTAACGACAAAACTCTGCTTTTCCTAGAATGGCTGATAGCCAGAATAGAAACCAGAATCTAGCCACAAAGCTCATGAAAGATGCACTCATTATTTTAAGACCTTCAGGTTGATTTAAGTTTATAAACCTCCCAGGTAAGTAGACCGATATTAAGGAATTGTAATATTTGCTGATGATTGTCAATAAAACCCACACTATTGATAACCGAATTGCAACCATTAACCAGAAATTTAAGGTTGCGCAGCTTGGGATTCAACTCGAACGTCGAGGGCAAAAACTGAGCATTCGGGGAACCTTTCCTCCAAAACCAGGCAGTCACCGACTCCGACCGCATCAGCAACGGGTGAGCTTAGGACTTCCCGCCACACCCGAGGGTATCAAGACTGCTGAACAGCAGGCAAAGATGATTGCCCTTCAAGTCATGCAAAATGCTTTTGATTGGAATGATTATCTTCCCATATCCGGCGGGGGACGTCTGCATCAGATGAACGTGAGTGAAAAGATTGACGCCTTTCGTCATCATTTCATGACTCAACCCCATCGATTGGAGAGATCCGCTTCAGCTCAGGCCACCTGGGAAACCGCCTACGCCCCCTACCTGCGTAAGTTAGAGGCGATCGCCCAAGCCTCCCCCAACCTGTCTCTGGCCGAAGCCATCTATAAAACCATCGAGTCCACCCCCATTAATTCTCGGAGTCGCCAAGTCTGCTGCACAGCCCTTGGCGTTTTGGCTGAATTTTTGAGCTTAGACCTACCCCGTGACTTAAAGGAGTTTTGGGGACACTACAGTCCCAGTCAAACGCGGATGCGGCATTTGCCCCCAGACGAGCAGATCGTAGAGATTTATCACCGCATTCCAAATCCCGCGTGGAAATTTGTGTATGGTGTCATGGCGACCTATGGCTTGCGCAACCACGAGGTGTTTTTTTGTGACTATAGCGGGCTCACTCAGAGAACCCAGTCCAGCATTGAAGTCCTCGACTCCACCAAAACCGGAGAGCGAGAGGTTTGGCCATTTTTTCCAGAATGGATTGACGAATTTAACCTTCGGGACATTCACTTGCCCAACATTAATACCGATCTCAGGCAAACGACCCTCCAACGCATTGGACAAAAAGTCAGTGCCCAACTGCGACGCTATGATCTCCCCTTCAATCCCTATGATTTGCGCCATGCCTGGGCCGTGCGTACCATTCATTTCGGCCTCTCAGACACCGTAGCGGCTCAAATGATGGGACATTCTGTGGCTATCCACACCCGAACCTATCATCGATGGATGACCCGCCGTGACCAGCAGCAAGCCGTGGAAAGCGCTCTCCAGCACACTCACTTGAAAGCCCCTCGATCATCAAATGATTAGTGAGTTTGGCGATCGCCCGTTAGCCCACTGAAAGTTAGTCCATTAAAAGTTAGTCCATTGTTAACGTTCCGCTCGTATGTTGGAACCATTAAAGCGTAAATCTTCTTCAGTGGTTGTTCATCACTGTTTCAGTTCAAACAGTCCGAACAATAAAGTGAACGCATGTTTTCTCAGGAGCAACCCGTGAACGCCGAGCCAGACATCTCCAATCTAGACACCTCCAATCCAGACGCATCTAATCCAGAACCCTCCAATACTGCTGAAACAGATGAGTCTTGTCCCTTTTGCGCCATCATTCATGACGATGCCCCCGTAAGTAAGGTGTACGAAGATGAAGCCGTGCTTGCGTTAATTCCCTTACATCCTGTGTATCCTGGGGCCTGCATGGTCATTCCTAAAGCGCACATTGACCACTTCACAGATATTCCTGACGAGACAGCCGCACGAATTATGATTGTGGCGCAACACATCGGTCGAAAAATTATGGAGGTCTATCAGCCTCTGCGCATCGGCATGGCGATTCATGGGTTTAACGTCGCCCATGCCCATCTTCACGTTTTCCCTCAATATGATGAGCTAGACATCATGTTTAAGCACTACGCTCACGTCAAAGAGGGGAAAGTGTCGTTTGACCCCAAAGATATTCCATCCCCGGAACGAGAGGTACTCGACCAGATGGCAAACTCCATTCGGATTGAAACGATTACAACCTAAACCTATAACTCAGCATTCTTCACTGACTTGACAAAGCCTAATTGAGAAGAGGGCGATCGCTTCTTTGTTCCCTCTCGAAAAAGAGGCTGAGTTCTTGACGCCCAAAGAAGCACCTGGTTCTTTAGGTAGATTCACATAAATTTCTATATTTTTTTTAGAACTTAGCCGTGTTTTTACATAAAAAGTTTTTTAGCTGGCAGATAATAAAGATGTTGTACATCACTTCACCTACTTCCTTCGTTTAGGTTTCTGAGGCGAGAATTGCTTGCCCATGTCTGCAACGAACAATCATTGGGGCTGTTTTCAACCAAATATACTTACTTACTTTTCAACACAGGACGGTTCTGTTCATGATTACTCTTTCAGTTGATGATTTCAAAAAGTATTGTGTTGCCCAATCCTCCACAAAAGTAGTATTCATGAACCGGATATTTACCCAAGGACAAAGCTTTGCTCAGCATTTAAAAGATACGGCAATCTCTATCGCTCAAGAGAGCCTACATCAGGGTCTTGAATACTTGCTTGTTGATTACAAGACCTACGTAACTCTATGGAGAGAAGAGCATGCATCACATCAGCCAGCGATTCCCTTTGATGCTACTCACAATAAAGAATCTGAGGCAGCTAAGAACCCAACAGATAATCGACAATCGACTGTACGTCCGTCCCCAAAGTTGGCCCAGTTTTCCCGAGGTTCTGCCACCGTTCACTCTGTTGACGAACAACGCCCCGCGCCTTCACCTGTACCAGTGATGACGTATCGTGGTCGTCCTGTTCAGATACCCACGAGTGATCATCCTCCGGCAGTTCAGCAAGAAGTGCCTCGACCATCAAACCCAAAGTATCAACTGACTTATCGCGGACGCACAGTCAAACAGCCTTAATTTCGACTTTGACAAACTTCTTCAATTGCAAAAAAGAAAAGAGGGTTTTGGGCGCACGTTGCGCGCCCAAAACATCTGTTTATGTGCTTAACCCACGCGCATAGCGCTGTATTTGCAAAATTAAATTGAACGGGCACGAATGCTGTTGCAAACCTCTTCGAGCAAAGAACCCAATAAAAAAGAACAGGGAAGACCCGCCTTTTCACTTGGGTTCTTATTGTTTGTCCACAAGCATTTACGTAGATGACTAACGATTATGTGAATCGACGTCGATAGACATTTGATTGAGACTGAGCTTCAACCCAAACACGATATCCTTCTGAATCGCTAGAGATAAAGGCTTCACAGCCTTCTCGGTATAGCTGTACGGCACGCTCAAACGCTTGATCACGCTGGTCAGCGCTAAAGAACTCTACGAGCTTATACAACTGAGTACCGAGCATGACAGCATCCCATAGCTTGCCTTCTCGGAAGACTTGGCGGGGTCTCAAACTGCTATGATTCACTGTAGAAGGAAGAAAATTTGCATGCATCGGCTTTGCACTCTAACAAATACTTAGAAATATTTCTCACATTCATATTCTCGCAATTTCGCGTTGATTTAGAGTGAGCAAAACCACGTATTTTTCTTGAATTTATGGTTTCCATCAAGGGTTTCAATGACTTGTTCGTGTGAACTCAACCCAAAGTCCACTTCCGTAGATCTACGAGGGGCCATCAAAACTTCAGACAAATTTGAATTCTGTATAACGGCGGGCATTTTGTACGCAATTACTCCAAAATCTCGTCTCTTTTACAGAGCTGAGATGCCTCAATATCGTGGAGATGGAGGGCGATTGGGTGACACGGAAGTCTGCATATCTAACCGATCAGACAATGTTTGAGACACATTAGCTGAAGGAACAAATGGATTCCGGAAACTTGAAGTTGGGGATGGTAAGCCTGACGGATTGCTGGCATAGGTATTAATCTGAACGCAACTGGGCGTAAACAGAAATACATTAGGCCCGATGCGTTCTTGATGGCCATCAATTGCGAACACTCCACCTGCCACATAATCGACCGAGCGCTGAGCCTGGTCTGCATCCATATTCGTCAAGTTCAAAATGACGGTTTTCCGCTCACGCAGTGCAAGAATCGCTTCTGGAATCTCCTCAAAGACGTGAGGTTCCATAACTACAAGTTCGCTTGTTAGTGCATTAAGACCAGGCATTTCAATCACATTATTAGGCGAGTTTCCATGAGATTGAGGAGGTTCTGGAGAATAGGAAGGGTCAAACTCCTGTTGAGCCCCATTCACGACCCCATTTTCGAAGGGAGCATAGTCTTCCGTTCCACCAAACATATCTTGCAAGCGTCCTAGGAAGCTCATTTGTTTTACACCTTAATGGTTCACATGTTCTACTTTACAGTTAGAACTCAATAAAGTCCATGAGTTCAGTAATGCTCAACTTGACTGATTCAATATGCTTGCGGGAAAGCCACTTCAAACAGCCCCCTCGCATCGAACGGTGCTTGTTCAACGCATCCGTTCGCAAGTGTTTATCCAAAACCCTGCTAGAGTTTCTGAAATCTAAAATCCCTGATGGGGGCTTGGGATCAATCAACGACTAGCTAAAGTTCTAGAATCTAAGATCCTTTGGGGGGCTTAGGATAGGTACTAGGTTATCCCTGAATGTCAATAGATACCCAAATAGTATTCGATTTGTCCTGATTTGGAGAGTATTGACACATGCATATTCAACTTACGTAATTAATATCTTCGAACTGTTTTGAAAATTAAGTATATTTAATATTTGTTTATACATTGAGATATTTGTCGCATGTCTCTTGAAACAACCTCACTCTTAGATCCGTTGCCCGTTCCTCAAACGTGGAATTGGAAAGGGCTACCGATTTGTTATCAGCATCTGGGGGACGCAGGCTCAGCCGTTCTGTTGATTCACGGATTTGGAGCGTCTTGGGGACACTGGCGTAAAAATATCCCGGTGCTGGCTGAGCGTCATCGAGTATATGCCCTCGATTTGCTCGGCTTTGGGGGGTCTGCAAAGCCTCAACCGGGTAACCCTGTGCCCTATACCTTTGAGACCTGGTCAGAACAGATTCGTGATTTCTGTAAAGAGGTCATCGGTGAGCCTGTCGTTTTAGTTGGCAATTCGATTGGCTGCATTGCCGCGATGCAGGCTGCGGTGGATGAACCCGAGATGTGTTTGGCACTTGCGATTCTTAACTGTTCCATTCGGATGCTGCACGAGCGACGGCTGGCACAACTCCCGTGGTATCGACGTGTGGGTGCACCTGTGCTGCAACGGGTGCTTGGCGTTCGCTGGCTTGGGCATCGGTTTTTTCGACTCGTTGCTCGTCGAAGCACCGTTCGAAATGCTCTCAATCAGGCTTATGCCGACTCTAGTGCTGTGACAGATGAGTTGGTCGAACTGCTACTGGCTCCAGCGTCTGACGAGGGAGCCGCTGATGTCTTTCTTGCATTTACTCGCTATTCTCAGGGACCACTGCCGGAAGATTTGCTGCCACGACTTCAGTGTCCGGCACTGGTGATTTGGGGTGAGGCTGACCCGTGGGAACCTATTGAAGAAGGCCGACGGCTATTGGGAGATTTTCCGCAAGTGGACGATTTTGTGGTTCTGGATGGGGTGGGCCATTGTCCCCAGGATGAATCACCGAAACAGGTAAACCGGATTCTCATGGAGTGGATTGAACGAATTCTGGAGACTTCACGTTAGGTATGCCTGGGGATTAAAAACAAAATAAAAATCTAGAGAGAGGGGGCCGACGGGCTGAGCCCGTCGACCCCCTCTCTCTAGATTTTTATCCCCTACTTTGCATCCATCCAGTTAGCCCCGGTGTGCGCTTCTGCCACAAGAGGAACATCGAGGGATACAGCGGATTCCATTGTGGTTTGAATCCGTGAGGTCAATTCGTCCACTTCGCTGGGGGGAA
>JAYKJC010000564.1:0-14122 GCA_035285885.1 Leptolyngbyaceae cyanobacterium
CCGATTTTGTATGCTCTCTTTGCTGGTTCATTAACTTACATCAGAAGGGTCAGGAGCTTCCTCAACTTTAACATGCAAAAATTCTTCGCCCTGACAAAATCCTTCTGCCAGAACCGTTGACATTCCCTTGACACGAAAGGAATGGTTTAAATTACGACGGCGGCTGACAAAATCCGTAATTTGATAATCATCCACATAAATTAACCCATTGAGTGCATCTCGAACGGGCTTAACGATATTGTCACTGTCGCTAACTGAACTTTCGTCTCCGTCAGGAGTATCAAAATAGTGGGTAATAATTACTCTGACAGGAATCCCTAATGGCGGATTATTCGACCAGTGAGCGGCGGCAGCAGCCCGGACAATTTTTTTCCAGTCACTTAATCGCTGTTTATTTTTGGTCTGATGTGAAACAGGTTTTCCAAGAACATTAAACTCGAATGGAACTAACGTAGCGTAGTGTGGGTGAGCCATCGTACATGAAACCGACAGTGAGAGAACAGGGCCTGATAAACTTCTGATCGATCGCTTAGGTAAATGCACACCTCTCTGACAACCCTCTCACACCGAGTTAGGACCGCCAATCATAGGATATGAATGAAAATTAGCTGTATCACATTTTTATTTTGCCCCCATTCTATTCGCTGATTGTCTTTCATAAATGCAGAATGTGCCGATTGCCCATCATTCACCCTCTGGTTACGTGCATCAATTTCATTTTGAAAGAGAGACTTAGAATGAAAGGATGAAGCTCTTATGAAGGTATCGGAGCATGTAAGTAGGTGGGCATTATTAAAATTCAGATGGCGTAGATTGCGGTTGAGGAACGAAATCCAACGTTAACATGGGTTACGTTATGGCTTTTCTTGAATGCCCCTTGGGCTATACCCATCCTGCAAAAGATTCAGACTACCTACTTATCGGAGAAGCCGCAATACCTTGACATGAGGTTTCTGAATACTTTCTGAATACTTTAAGAGTTATTCGGCGATCGCCCTCCAGTCTGTCATCCATGCCGCCACCCACGCCCACCTCGGTAGTGCCATTACGTAAAGGATAGAGAAAAGCGGTCATTTGCTCTCGGTGTAATTTCTCCCAAATCTTCTGGTTGTAGTGATGGATAAAGTTCCAGAACGCACCAATGTGATTCTCTCGCTTCTTTGAAAATGACAAACTCCGTCGCACTAACCGTGAAATGCGCTGACGCAACGTGTTATTTAATCGCTCAATATAACTGGCTTAAGCACAGGCAAGGGGCTTAAGCCCCTTGTTCATGGGTTGATTTTGTACTTGACCCATTAGCAAACCGCTATAAATTCCTTACTGGTCAGGATCGATGCCTAGTTCTCGTAGGCGCTGTTCTAGCTGATTTGCTCGCTGTTCAGCCTGTTCTCTCGCAAGACGCTCTTGCTCTTTGGCGAGGCGTTCCTGCTCCTTGGCAAAGCGCTCTTGTTCCTTGGCGAAGCGCTCTTGTTCCTTGGCATGTCGTTCCTGCTCGGTGTCGGTTAGCAGCCAGTTGCCATCGCGATCGCACCACCGTAACCAGTGACCCGATACACCTTCAAACTCACCTTCCCATATCCCCAGGCCAATGGTGAGATCCTCAAGCCAAACGGTTGGCAATTCAGTCGAGAGCGATCGCTCTTGATAGCGGCCAGCCAACAGTTGAAAGTATCGCAGGCGACGAGTGTGACGGCTATACACAAGATAGTGCGGTATCCGCAGATATCGCTCATAAACCGTCAGTTTGTCAGGGGTTGTATCAGATTTCTTCGCTTGGGGCGGGTCTGCTGGGTCAGTCGGCTCGACAGCATCAGTGCCGGAGTAAAACCGACCGAGGTCAGACGCTTCTGTGCCAGGAGACAAAAATTCAACCACCACAGTTGGAGACTCGCCCTCTTGCCAGACGACATAGCTGCGGCGCATATCATGGCCATCATAGAGACGAGGTACGCCTACCGCCAGAAACCAATCGGGTCGCTTGTGCCACAGCGGGTGCTGCACGTCGTAGTAAAGGTTGAGGTCTGACCCACAGAACCATTCATTGCGAGTATAGGTGGTCAACGTAAGGGTACGAGCCAACAACTGGGGTTGCAGAGCATGAAATTCATCGGGCAAACCGGGTTCCTCCGGAAACTCGCTGGGCAAATCATACATGGTCGGCAGCGTCTCGCGAGGCGATTTTGGAGGAACTGACTGGGGAACAGAATAGCCCGTTGCGTAAGCCATGATCGAGGTTTCCTGATCGGGATAGAGCAAAGGTTGACATGCCTATATCCTAGCTTGGGCAATGGATGCAAGAAAAGGGAGATTCAGGGTAGACGGCAGAAGACAGAAGGCAGAAGGGACTAAACTTTTGCCCTCCAGTTCACTGCCAGTATTGATAGAACCTGACCAATAAGCAGTGACGCTTCCTCGTTACTTTAGTCCAGCGTCACACTCAGACCACTGAAAGCAACGTCTGTCGGTTAACACAACTTGGCAAAGTTCTCGAAAAGATGAAGGTTTTTGGCGCGCGGTGCGCGCCAAAAACCTTCATTTTCTCGTTATGGATTTGAGAACTTTGTCAAATCGTTTGTCAACCCAGTTTCTCAGCTTCCAGAAGTTTATGCCCTCTATCCCCCATACATACTGGAGATGGCTGGAGATGGCTAAGACTTAGAAGATAAAGTGCTGTGAATTGATCGTGCTGACATCAACATCTGTTAATGTAGCTAGCTTCGTCATGCCCTGGTTTGTGTGCAGTTTAACGACTAAATCATTTTCTCTTTGCATTAAGAACACATCGTCCAACGAGCTAATACCATTAATTTTCCTTAGGTCCAGCTTGTCTTTAAGAATTTCGAAGTCCGTAATGAGGTCACCAATATCCTTGACCGATTCATAGACAAAGCGATCGCCCCCTTGTCCACCCGTCAGTATATCTTTACCCCATCCGCCCACGATGATGTCATTGCCTCGTCCTCCCTGGATTTTGTCTCGTCCTTTTTCTCCATAGAGGCGATCGCGTGCATTACTTCCATTGATCAAATCTCTACCATCAGCTCCGAAGATGCGATCGCGACCTGTTCCACCATTAAGGATATCTCGCCCCTGTTGCCCAAACATCCAATCATTGCCAGAGCCTCCATTCAGAATGTCATTGCCAGAGCCCCCATGCATGTCATCATGATTACTTCCTCCATTCAGAAGATCATTCCCCATGCCGCCGTGCAATGTATCTCGGCTACTCCCGCCGTTGATAATGTCATCGCCCGCATCACCACGAAGGACATCAACATCACTAAAGCCATTTAGAATATCGTTTTGTTCAGTTCCGATAAGATAATCTGATCTGTGAGATCCCATCGTGCTCACTCCCCGTGGTCTCACGTTATCTGGACTATCGTCGCGCTTCGCATCTTTATTGAGGGGTTCGATAACCTGAGGAAGACTGTCATTATCAGAAGTGTGAGAGCCCTCAAGTTCTAGTCGAGAGTCACCTTCATTATCAGAAGTGTGAGAACCCCCAAGTTCTAGTCGAGAATCACCTTCGTTCATGGAGTGAAGAGAAATATCTCTCTTGGTCGCCTGAGCTTCTATCTTATCTGGAATGCCATCATTGTCAGCATCTAAGTCAAGGTAGTCAGGCAAAATATCCGCGAATTGATCCGTATTGATGGGAATGACTAAAGCTCCAGTCGTAACCTCATTACTCTGACCGCTATTGAGCGCATCTACAGCATCTGCCAAGCCATCACGATCAATATCATGGCTCACCGCATCAGAGCTCATGTCATCTCGAATTCCATCATTATCTATATCCAGTGTGGGATCTTGTCCGCTTTCTAGGAGATCACTAATGCCGTCATTATCGCTATCTAAATCTAAGGCATCATAAATTCCATCACCATCAGTATCGACTTCGATAGCCGAGAAGGAAATGTCATCTAAAAACAAGTCATTTCCATTGCCCCCCGGAGCATTGTTAATGAAGACTATGCTTACTTCACCCAGGGTCAGGAGAAACGTGTCGAGTGTATACTTCTGCCATGCAGAATTTTTGTTAGTGTAGCCAGGTAATGATCCAGTATGGGTCGAAACCAATATGTTGCCGTTCCCATCTTCGATTTGGATGGTCACGTCGGGATCAATCGGACGCTCATTGGCACTCGCGAGAAATGCAGAGGCACTATACAGTCCAAATGCTGGAACCGTGACTTTTTGACGATAGAATTCACCAGGAGAATAACTGGCATTCACCATCATAAAGCGACCATTCAAATCACCTGTGTGATCGGTAAAATCCAGATCTTGACTATTATATTTCTTACTTGCCCACCAGTTTCCTTGATCGGTACTTAAGGTGCTGACCAAAGCGTAGTCACCATCTTGAACCCAACGATCATGCTCATAAAGATAAGAGGTTGTTCCGGTGAGGCCCGCACTAGCAAATGAAGCTCGCCCAAGACCCTGCCCAAATGTTTCTATGAAAATCTGCTCGATAACCGTTGGCGTGGTACCAATGCTGATTGCTGTTTCTGTTTCAACCTTATCGGAGATGCCATCATTGTCGTCATCTAAGTCAATCGCATTGATGATAGTGTCGCCATCAGAGTCAGCAGTAAGGATATCAACATAGGTTCTGCGGCTGAAAGCATTAGACTGCGAAAGACTGAGTGAATCCATGGGTGGTTCCCTTCGATTGATCCAAATATTACCGTCACTTACACATTCTTTAGAGCCGTTCCCATGGCGCGGAACTGCCACGATTGGAACAATTGACCTCGCTGACCTACACACCATTGCTTGTAGAGAACAGGCTCAGCACTCGGTGTATTCAGGACTGATGCAGCCGCTACAAAGATGGGGTTAAGAACTGCGTTCATCAACTGCTGAGCCCACGGAGAGAGAGACGCTGTCTTCCCCTTTGCCGTACGCAAATAAAGCACTTTGCCCGCTTGCTGACAGGCATCAGCCCACGCTGTGACATGAGCTTCGCCAACGGAAGGATCGATGCAAACGCAGCGAACAGAAGAGTGAGTGAGCCGAGAAACCAGTTGTGCAACGGGTGCAGGTGCTACTGCCGAAGCCGATTCATGCAAGGAAACGAACAGAATCTGTTGACGCCACTGAAGCTGATAGGTTTTGAAGAGGTTGGTTTGTACTAAAGGAGCGGCAACAGTTTCTTGAAAGCGGAATGATGCGGAGGAGCGAAGAGTTACGTTAAAGCTTGTCATAGGTCGGTTTCAAATCTCTTGTGTGTGCTGACATTCTTACTTTCGCCGACTCGTGTTTGCGATCGCGCCTCTCCTCTGTTCAACTTCTGTATAACTTTGCGCCTGATGTATAACTTCAAAAATTGTGCTGGGGTCTACTCTTATCAAGAGACTTTGATAGGCTTTCTACTGAGCTACTGCCGCATTAGCGGGGTCATAGCAAAGCCCCAGCATTTGACGACGCACCCTTTGGTATCGCCATCGCCATCGTGTTCAGACACTCTATCCAGATACTCTTATTCAGGATTGAAAGTTCACCTCTGGAGGATCTTGTCAGGGTTCGCGTGCCTAATCTGCACTCATTTGACCGTTAAGACTTACATTGTTTCGTGAAAATTCGGGGAAAATTTGCACTCAATCAGCAGCAAATTGAGGATACTGAGAACCCCACCAGCTTTGCCGTGTTTGTGTATATGTACATGTATAGAGCTTGGAATGGACGTAACTGGACTCGAACCAGTGACCCCCACGATGTCAACGTGGTACTCTAACCAACTGAGCTATACGTCCTAGCGGATATAAAGCATAACACAATTAAAGCCATTAAACATAGCGAACAAGCTCAATCCGATAGCGCCCTTTTTTGGTCGTTGCGATGTCTCCAATTTCGAGTCGTCCTTTTCCTCGGATGGCCACGAGATCTCCTGACCCCAAGTTATGACTGGGCTGGGTGGTTTCTTTCCAGTTGACCCGCACATCGCCACCACTGATAAGGTCGGCCATTTTGCTGCGCGACATGCCAAACCCAAAAGAGGCGATCGCATCCAACCGTAACGATGCTTCCACTGTGGTCATTTCTTTTTTCTTGGGTTCTCGTATCTTGAGATCGCTCAGTTCGATGCGGCGAGTCTTCACAGGAACCGATCGCACCTGGGTCAAGCTGGTTTCAAGAAAATCAGCCATTTCAGGAACAACAATCGCTTGGGCACCCCGTTCACCCAACACGATAATGTCACCGACTTTTTCGCGGACGATGCCTGTGCCCAGGAGTGAGCCGAGGAAGTCGCGGTGAGTGGCAGAGTCAAACAAGAAGTTTCCGGCGATGTTCAGGGCGACTAAATCGACTTGAGTTTCGTCTAAGGGCAGTTCTGGACGGGCGATCGCCAGTCGTTTGCGTTCCGCTTGAGGATACCCTCCCCAGGCCATGCAATGGATTTCTGTCAGGCGGGAGAACATGGCTTGAGCTTCAAAAAGTTCTGGAGGTGATAAGAAATCGGTAAGCACCACTTCCCAGATGCGAATGGCTTGATTCGCCTGGTCAATCATCCGACTTGCGCTTTCACGATTTTCAACACCCTGGAGCAGGTCATCTTTTGGCAGCATATTTTTTAGGTTCTTAATGTGGGCGATCGCCCCTCTCTCGTCACTTCTCTTTTGTAGGGTAAATCCAGTCAAGTGTGCAAGACGCAGATTCAGCGAGGGTCAACTTGACCTGTTGATAGAGTCTGGATTCCTCCTAGGGCAAGGTGTAGACGTTTTCTATTTCACCTAGCCTATAACTATAGCGACAAATATAGCGACAGTCACTTTGATTAAGGCATCTGGTGGGGCAGCTTTGCTGTCTCACCACATGTCTGTGTCCTAAGCTGTTTGTCCACAGCTACACAATTTATGAATTGCTGATAGGAAGGAAATCATATGAACTTCAACTCATTGACACGCATTGGGCCTGCTGGATTAATCGGGGTTGCCGCATGTAGCCTATTGGCTGGAGCCTCCCTCACAGCCCAACGAGCATCTGCTCAAACTAGTGGAGTCAATCCCTGCCCGAGCATTTACTACGAAGAGCCCTTTGACTCAAACGTCGTTTCTCCCGACGGCTGCCCACCGAATACACTAACTCGATTGCTCCAAGGGGGTCAGGAGACGACTCCTTCGGCTTATCAAACCTCGCCTAGCCAGGGAGAAGATGACCTTTATGGAGCAGACGGTGTTGCGACCAATCTGCCCCCGATTGCTGTCGTGCCGCCTATGGATGGCATGGTAAATGTGCGCCTGATGAATGCGACCAACGCCATGATTACTTACGAGGTGACGGGTGAAGCAGGGCGTCGATACCTCCAGGCTCAGGAAGAAGCCACGCTGCAAAACATCTCGTTACCTGCAACTATCACGACAGTTCGCCAGGATGATGGTCTTGTCGATATCAATGCAATTAGCTCTGAGGACGGTTTACTGGAACTTTCCATCGAAGAGGAGCAAGAACTTGATGATACTCAGGGTGTGATTCGCATCCAGCCTGACGGTCAAGTATTTTTTAACTAGCTTAGCTGTTGGTCTTCTAGTGTTGACTAGAAGACTGGCAAGTTACTTACTTCTAGAGTATGAAAGGGGCGAATCATGATTCGCCCCTATTGTGTATACGGGCAAAGGGATTTGCCAAAAAATAAGGTACCCATCAGTAGAGCTGTAGGGTGGGCATTGCCTGGAGTGTTCACTCGGGCTCTTTAAGAAAGGAGAGATTTCATGCACTATAAGTGTAAGCAGTTGCCTCTTCCTCTAACTCATGATAGCTAATTACAAAAGCTCGACTCAGCGCCTAGCAACTTTATTCAAACGAGGTCGAGACCTGTGGAAACAGCGAGCCCGTGACAAGCAGAAAAAGCTAAGAGCCCAAGCCATTCGGATCCGAGACTTGGAAACCAGTCGAGACCTGTGGAAACGACGGGCCCAGCAGGCCGAACAACAGCTGCGTGAAACGAGCGGTGAGAGTCCCCCCCGTCTGAAATAACGCCAGGTTCCTCCCCGTTGATGGACACCCAATCAAGCTGGGTCTGGGGTCACCAGTATGGAGCCTTGCTTATCCTGCTATCCGTCAACCTTGTGCTGAGGAGTTTGAATAGTTTTCGGGGAGCGGCGAACACCCTGACTCTACTGGCAGAGCATCATTCCTTCAGGTTTCCAGGTTATAGCAGTATTCGACAGTGGTTTTTACGCTTGGGGCTGTATGAACTCCAACGGTCACGGGAGCGACGGAGCGATTGGTTATATGTGACCGATATGACCCTGGAGGTGGGAGCACAGAAATGTTTGGTGGTGCTGGGCATTGCTCAAGCGCACTGGCAGCAATTGGTGTGCACTGCTGAGGGGACATTAAGCTACACCGATATGGATCTCTTAGCGGTGAAGGTGATGTCCCAGAGCAAAGGAGAGCAGATCCAAACCGTGCTCGAGGAGGTGAGCGAGCGAGTCGGGGTGCCCAGACAAATCGTGTCCGACCAGGGCAGTGACCTCTATAAAGGGATCCGGTTGTATGCTCAGACTCAGCAAACGATTCACGTCACCTATGACGTCACTCACCAATGTGCCCGGTTACTCAAAGCGGAGCTACGCGAGGATGAGACCTATCAAGCGTTTGCTCGCCGTTGCACCCTCAGCCGTCAACAGCTCCAACAGAGCCCGTTATCCTTTCTGATGCCGCCCGTTCAACGCGCTAAAGCACGCTACATGAACATCGATACCCTGCTCGAGTGGGCCAAGCGGGTCAGTTGCTATCAGCAGCAGCAGGACTTCTCTTTGATCAATCCGGTTCACTCCCTCGACACAGACGCACTCAACGCTTTGGCTTCACAGCTTCCTGCTGAGTTCCTCGAAGCATTAGCCCCGATTCAACATCAGCAATTTCCCCATGGCTCAGCCTTTCATCAAGCGCTCAGGGCGTGTTTGCCAGACCACCTGGTGAGGGCTGTAGGGCCTCTCATTCGACAAACCGCAGACTTCGGCAGACGATCTTTTGAAGCAAAATTAGGCTGGTTGAGTGAGTACCGTGACCGTCTCACCCCCGTCATTGAGATACTCTCATTAGTGAGGGTCGTGCAAGAGCAACTCAAGCACCAAGGTCTGACCTCTCATTCGACCGTTGACTTTCTCAAACACCCTCAGACCCAGGACAATCGTCTGACGTCACGGGCCATGGCGTTTAAGGCCAAGTTAATCGACTATCTTGAGCGAGAAACCCACGCGTTACCGGATGACACCGCGCTATTAGCCTCCTCAGATATTATCGAATCCTTATTTGGTAAGTACAAGCTGTTTTCCGCCAAGTCTCCACTCAAACATATGGGACATTTACTCTTAAGCCTCCCCTTGCTGACAGCGAATCTATCCACCGAGGTCGTCAAAACAGCGCTCGAAACGGTCTCCTTTGATGATGTCCAACAATGGTATCACCAGCATTTTGGACAGTCTCCATTGGCCAAACGTCGGCAGGCTTTTCAACCAATGTCGATTAACACAGAATCTGCATGAACTTCTTATGACTGACACTGCCTTAAAATGAACATCCCAGGCATTGCCCACCCTACTTTATGAATAATGCAGATTAGTCCAATCGATTGGTCGACTGAACCTCTTCTATGACTAGAAGGCATCTTCGATAGCCCTTCATCCTTCTGATCTCTGCCTTGTAAAGGTTGATTGCTTTAAAATGTAGAATGGCTGTTACTACCTAATTTCAAAAACCATGGCTGCTAAGGACGCCTATCACGATACAGTTAAAGCGGCTCTACAGAAGGACGAGTGGCTCATCACCCATGACCCACTTATTTTAGAGTTAACTTCTGGAAGACTCGAAATTGATCTAGGTGCAGAAAGGTTAATCGCTGCTCAGAGAAAAGATGAGCAGATTGCTGTTGAAATCAAGAGTTTTCTGTCTCCTTCCCTGACCTCTGAATTTCATACTGCTTTGGGGCAATTTTTGAACTATCGCATCGCCCTCAAGCAGAGAGAAGCCAATCGGATTCTGTTTTTAGCCGTTCCAGTTAAAGTTTATCGAAGCTTTTTCTCTGGTGAGTTAGCCCAGTTAAGTATTGCCGAATATGATATTAAACTTTTGATTTTCGATCCTGAGCAAGAGGTAATCGTGCAATGGAAAAGATAGACCAATATCGCCATTGGATTCAGCAGGTATTGACAGAGCATAACCGACTTAAGCCGTCCTACGGAGATTTAGAGCAGTTCACAGTTTTTGATACTCAGAATGACCACTATCAACTGGCAACAGTAGGCTGGGATGGCGATCGCCGTGTGTTTGGATGCTTGATTCATATTGATATCAAGGGCGATAAGATTTGGATTCAGCATGATGGCACCGAAGTCGGGGTTGCCAATGAGTTAATCGAATTAGGTGTGCCAAAGCAATCCATTGTGCTTGGATATCACGATCCAAATGCGCGTAAGTTAACTGAATTCGCTGCTGGATAGCTAAATGGAAGAAAGGCAGAAGGATGAAGGTAGAAGGATGAACGGGTGGTGCTTAAGTGGTGCAGGCGATCGCCATTCATGATTTCTGCCTTCTGCTTTATTCTTGAGGGCTTCTGCCTTCTGCCTTTCTTCCGTCTTCTGCCTTGTTTCCGCCTTCTGCTAGAGTGATAGGAATATGAGATATGGAGATCGAATGCCATGACTGCGACTCCAAGCCGCGTTCGTTGGACAACAGCTGACCTCGCTCTGTTCCCCGAAGATGACAGACGCTATGAAATTATCGACGGAGAGCTGATTGTGACTCGCGCACCAAGCTGGAGCCACCAAGAGGTGGCAGGTAGAATCTTTGCAAAACTTGATGAGTGGAGTCAGACAACAGAATTAGGGCGAGCCGCTTTCAATCCCGGTATCATTTTCACCGATGAGGATAATGTTATTCCAGATGTCGTTTGGGCGAGCGATGCTCGACTTAACCTGCTGCTGGATGATGCTGAACACTTGACAGGCGCACCTGAACTGGTTGTTGAAGTCTTATCTCCCGGTGAAAAGAATATGCAACGGGACTGCCAGCTCAAGCTCAAACTCTATTCCCAACAAGGAGTTCAGGAATATTGGATTGTCAATAAAGAGTTGCGCCAGGTGCAAGTCTATCGTCGCAATCAAGCGCTGCTGACTCTGGTGATGACCTTGCAAGACACCGATGCCCTGGCCTCTCCACTCTTGCCTGATTTTTCTTGCCCATTAACGAAAATCTTTGGGCGAGCCTGATATAACCGCAATGGCGTCTCCAACATGCCACATGCTGATTGGCCCTCCTGGATGTGGTAAATCAACCCTCGCTCGCCGCTGGGTTGAGCAGTTTCCCCCCACGGTCTGGGTCTCCACCGATGCGATTCGCCAAACCCTCTACGGTGATGCCCGCATTCAAGGCGATTGGTCAAAGATTGAAGCGGAGGTGATTCGGCAAATTAAAGGGGCGATCGCCCTCCATCGTCCGGTCATCTACGACGCCACCAATGCCCACCGCGACTGGCGCATCGACCTGCTACAGAAACTCAGCGATGAGCCCGTTCGATGGATCGGTTGGGTATTTCACACGCCCCTTGCGGTCTGCCAACAACGGAATCAACAGCGAGAGCGTCACGTCGATGCAGCGGTCATTGAGCAGTTCCATCACTGGCTAGAAGACTCTCCTCCCTCCCCTTCAGAAGGATTCGCCGCCATTCATCCCGTTCCCATGAAAGGCAACGATTTCAACCTTGAGCTGATTCATATCCTTACTCAAAGCCTCCAGCCATAAACTCCCTCCAATCTCTTCAATCTTCACTTTTCACTTTTCCCTCTTCAATCTTCCCTCTTCCCTCTTCATTCTTCCCTCCTCCCCTCCCTCAAGCTCCGCCGTGCCAGCTTCGAGTAAGTTTTCACCGTTTCGTATTGCATGTCCAAATCATCGGCAATATCTTGCAGCGAATCTCCCAACTCTCGCCGCGCCAGCACCGTCGCCCAGGTTTCTGCAATGTGCTGCGCCCGCACCCCACCCGTCCGTTTTCGCTGCTCTCGAAACAGTTCCGTCAGTTCATCAATACGTTCCGCTAAGAGGGATTGGGCCGACGGTTGTTCATACGCCTGCGCCTGCTTCAGATGCCATCCTTCCAGGGTTTGTCCGAGACCAAAGGTGGTTTTGTGCCCCGTGCCACAATAGGGTGCGAGCTTGCCCAGCGTGAAAAACAGTCGGCAAAACTCAGGATGCTCTTTCGCTTTTCGATCCAGTCCAAGGGCGATCGCCCCTGTAAATCCCGTCACTGAGCCTCGCTTCCCTGCGGCCACCTTCACCGACTCCATTTGATGCCGCTGAATCACCACATGGTCATCCACCCAATCGAGAAATTCATCTTGAGGCACCTCTTGCCCTGAGAACAAATTCCACCGGCGCAGATAGCTATGAAACACATTGCGCGGCAACGGCAACGGGAGATGATGGCCCTTCCGCCTGAAACTGGTGGGACTCTTGAAGGTCAGACTCAGAACCCCGTCGTCTTCCGCTGATTCTTCCAATGCGTCATAGGTGGTTGCAGGCAGAGAAATCTGAATATGTTCGACCTTCAGCGCCGCATTTTTAAGTACGATTTCCTTCGGTGGCTTCTTCAGCCAGGTGGCCAGTCCCGCAACCGTTCGCGCAGAAAATCCGTGAACACTCCAGTGATAGGTCTTGCCTGCCTCAAGCTGGAGATTTCGGCTGTGCGCCACAAACTGACCATCCAACCCTGTGATGCAGAACGGTTTTTCCGATTCTCCATCATGCAAATCAGCAGAAAGCTCCACATCAAATGCCTGAATCGATTGCAGAAACCAGGCATGGAGCCCAATGGAATATTGGGAGTAGAGTTCGTAGTTCTCTTCTGCCAGTAGGGAAAATTCGATTCCCACGAGTTCAGTCTCTTTGGGCCAGGTGAGTTTGGGTTTGCGAGGAGCCATGGTTCATCCTCTGAACAATCACCCAAAGCATACCTCTAATCCCCTCGTGGGGATGCTTGTGGGGTTAGAAAAATTAAAGAAATCCACCATCATCACCTCAAAGAATATCCAAGACTTCGAGAAAAAAACAGAGCATAAAACCTGTAATACCGGCTTTTTTGAAGGGCAGCAATGATGCGATCGTAATGACCAAGAGGTCTAGGACGTGTTGACATTTCCATTTTTGACTCTCTTTATAGTGTTGAGTTTTTTACTGCAACACCCAGTATTGAGCAGAAATATCAAATGTCAACACCTCCTAGTTACTTCCCTAATCCTTGAGTTTTCCGTTGTAGAACCAGTTCACCCGTTAGAGGTAGCGATTACTTTTCTCTAAAAAGTGCAATCTATTGCGATAGTTTTCGCCACCTACGGATTGTGTCTGCCGTAACTCCCATGATTTTTTCGACTTGTGTTGGAGTTTTACCCTGTCTCAATAACTCCATACACTTCTCCTTGAACTCTTGAGAAAAGACAGGCGATCGCCCCCCTCCAAAAATTCTTGGTCGTTTTGCACCGGCTTCTCGAATCCATTGCTTAACCGTTCTCTCTGGAATATCAAAGGTTGATGCCACAGTCTTAGCAGACTTACCTTGAAGATAGAGATCAATGCATTTCTTCTTCTCCGCATCGGAATATTGCCGCTTCGATCGGCTCTTTCCTGCGTCGCATAGCCATTGGGTAACTACGTCAGCCGGAATTCTTGTCTGCTCTTCAATTTGCCAAGGAACCAATCCTTGCTTGTACAAATCTACGCAATGTTCCATATCCTTGAGTGAATACTGCTGGCTATGTCCCATCAGACCTGTTTCTCTTAGCCACTTTCGGATATTTTTCAGGTTGCTTAAACCCGTGATCCACTTTATATCTTGCAAGGAGTATCCATACTCATACAGCTTTAAGCATTGATTTTTTACCTTTTCAGAATCTGCCTGTGAGAGTTCTGGTGGAAGCAATGAAGGAATTCCATCGCTGCTATTACCAGCAAGCGTTGACTGTAGATTGCGTACTAATGCCCTATACGCTGGACATTGTAGGCAGTCTTCGCTGTTTCCTGGACTAGGACACTGGCAGGGCGAGCGCCATGTTTTTAGGGCTTCTGCCTTAGCAGATAGAAACTGCTTAGCCGCCTCCTGAAAACTATGAAT
>JAYKJC010000565.1:0-2867 GCA_035285885.1 Leptolyngbyaceae cyanobacterium
CGCAGGACGACCCTGATGCCATTCTCAAGCAGCGGTCAAGTCCCACTGTGCTGACGCCTCATCCCGGTGAATTCAAACGCCTGTTTCCTGGATTGGGAAACGAGATGGGCGATCGCCTCTCAGTCGCCAAGTCAGCAGCGCAAGCAAGTCATTCCATTCTGGTGCTCAAAGGAGCTAGAACAGTGGTGGCTTATCCCGATGGACGCGTTTATGTCAATCCAGAAAGCACAGCGGCCCTCGCCCGAGGTGGCAGCGGCGATGTGCTGACCGGACTCCTGGGTGGACTCATGGCGCAAGCCGTAGCTCGGGGACGTTCCGTTGAGACAGTCGTGCCGACAGCAGTGTGGTGGCATTCGCAGGGGGCGATCGCCGCCGCACAGGAAAACACAGAGTTGGGCGTGGATGCCTCGACCCTCATCACCTACCTTAAGCCGACCCTCAATTGTTACATCAATACCTAAGTAAAAAAAACGAAAAACAGATTGCCTTATTCAATGGTTTTTAGGAATCTCGTCCGTGAGTCAGAAATAAGACTGGCACTAGAAAAAATAATCAAATTTTCGCAAAACTATTTCCTGAAAAGCGTTCTAGGATATTTTCTGAGATCCGCGCAAAATTCCTTTCCTCTGGGAACTATAAAATCACAGTTGCAATTGAACTGCCACAGACTGTTTTTCTGTTTGTGCATTTGTTGTTTTCAGGGTGACGATTATGACCAGTCTTCGTTCAGATTTTCAGTATTTCAACCCATTCACTACGAAGTATGAGCCTGAGAATGCATTAGCGCTCGCCAAAGCTTCGGAGCTCGCCTATGCCTATCAAAATGGCAACAGAATTGAGCAAACCGTTTGGGAATGGGGATTGACTGATTATTTTAAGATGTGGGATGTGGATGGCACCCAGTCCTACATTGCCGCCAATAAAGACATTATTTTGGCCGTGTTTGCAGGCACCAATGAATTGAAGGATTGGCTTTCTAACCTGGGCATGCGCCCCATGGCGGGGCCTGTGGGTAGCGTCCATCGAGGCTTTAACGAAGCTCTGGAGCGAGTTTGGGATGAGATGCGTAACACGATTCTGGCCTGCAAACAGATGCAAGTGCGTGAACGGAGACGCCCCCAAACCCTCTGGGTAGCAGGACATAGCTTAGGGGGGGCGCTCGCAACGTTAGCTGTTGCCAAACTGCGAATGGAAGAAGATCGAGCTGTCAACGGACTCTACACCTATGGTTCGCCTCGGGTGGGCGATCGCATCTTTGCCCGCAACTTCAACTTAGAATTTAAGGCCGCCTATCGCATCGTTAACAACAATGATGTCGTCACTCGAGTACCCGGACGACTGATGATGTATAGCCACGTGGGTCAATTCCTCTACATCGACACCGAGAAACGCCTCCATGACGACATTCACTGGTGGCATCAGTTTGTCGATACCTTTGAAGGCAAGATCGAAGCCATTATGGAGAAAGGGCTGGACTACATCAGCGATCACAGCATGACGGAATACATTGAAGGGCTAACTCAAAATCGCGGATACAATCCTTTTCAGCTTCAGAAGCAATACGCTGCACAATATGCTTAAATCCAAACCATCTGCTTAAGGATTAACGGCAAACTCTTCAGAAGACAGGGGCGTGCGGGTGACCCGTTCGCCCCAATTTCTTTATGTCGTCAGCACTTACCGTTTAGGGCTGTCTTTTGATGATGAGGTCGAGGGCGATGTCGAGGGCGATCGCCCCTTCGTGCGTTTGCGGCGCGAGGGTTTCTTAGTCGAGGGTTTCTTGGGCGAAGGATTCAGAATGCGACGCAATGCCCAGAGTCCCTCCTTAGGATAGTGGCGACGCACCCGTTTGCTGGTAGAGACGCCCCAATCTGCCAGATAGTGGCTCAGTGCCCCCACCTCAAGCCCAATGCCAACCGCAATCCAGGCCGACTGATGTGTATGGAGCGATCGCCCAATGAGAGATGAGATATCATTCCACGTCCACCCCATCTGAAACACTTCATTAATCAACGCCAGGCTCCCCACGCACAAGATGAACGCCCAGGCCAATACATATACGACTCGCACAACGGTTCCCACCAGTGGCCAATGGGAAAGGGGCGATCGGTGTCGCAGGCTTCCTCGATAGGGAATCCAAATCCAGCGTAGAGGCCCCCATCGCTTAAAGTGAATTGAGCGGGTGTCTAAATCTGGCCCCAGCATCAATGCCCCAAATAAAAAGCCCGCAAGCAGCAACAAAGTCAGCGTGCTGTTACGCGTTCGGATGAAGCTTAAGGTCGCAACAAGGGGCAAGCTCCAGAGGGTAATGCGATCGTGGGTATAGCCTGATGGCATAGCAATGTGTTCTAAACCCTAGACGCCAGTATAGAACACCTGTTCCAAAAATCGTAACGAGAATTTTGCTGGGGGAATATCAGTCAGAATATTGGGACACGCGCGAGGCGCATGTACAGCGGGTTGCAACCGTATTAAGACAAAAACAGTTGTGTGTGGCGCGGTGCGCCACACACAACTGTACTTAACCACTGCGAACAGCGCTGTATCTCCCCAATGTCCTGGCATTTACGGGAAGACCTGACGGTTTAGTCGCGAATTTCTAAATATGGGGTTGTGGCTTTAGATTAGTCTGCTATGATATATATCCGCGCCTGAAAAACACGTTGAATCGGGGAGCCCGCTTGTTAAAGATGTTCAGGAGCGCGAATGATACGGGCGGTTAGCTCAGTTGGTAGAGCGCCTGCCTTACAAGCAGGATGTCACAAGTTCGAGTCTTGTACCGCCCATTACTATGTGTAGGTTCACTCCCGATTCTCGGGAATTTTTCACATCTCCGTTTTAGTCAGTTCATATTAGTTCTCCCTCCC
>JAYKJC010000566.1:0-4025 GCA_035285885.1 Leptolyngbyaceae cyanobacterium
TCGCAAATGAGCTGTGCATACCCTCGTAGGCGATCGCCATGAAAGGGGGGCATGAGCAGTTTCCGCTGACGCTGATGGGCATCCCCGTCCAGCAACAGCATCGAGTGCTCGCCGACCATGGTTCGGAGAATTCCTCCCTGAGCGGTATGGAGCTGGGTGGCGTCTAACATAAAGAGTTCGCGCACCACATCTGGATCACCGACGTAGATTAAGGGCGGTCTTGTCTCTCCGCCGATCTTAAACATTGGGCCATAGCGCTGGACTTTGTCATCCATGTATTCGGTGGGCCGCAAAATCAGGTGGAAGACTCGCAGGAAACGGATGAGTCCTTTTGCTTTGGGGCCATCAATGTCTGGTTTCGGTGAAAATGTGGAGTGGGGTTGCGATCGCATCTGCGTTGTCGTCATTGCTGGTCCCTTGGGGTAAAACCTTCATCATCGGAGAAATGGCCTATGCCTCCATTATCGCTGCTGTGTTGGAATCTGGGCGTTGCTGATCCGAGGAATGATGTTCGTAAGGGCGTATGGCCATACGCCCCTACAGTCGGTCATTTGCAGATCGAAAATTTTGATGCATATCTAAATTCAGCAACATCGAAGCTTCTGCACTACTGACCAGATCTCCGTAAGGGATAGCCAATCTACAGTGCCAGTTCTGCCCGCATCACGCCATCGCCGATCGCTTTCAGCGTAAAGCCCACCTTCTGAAACACATGGCGCATCGTATCGTTCTCCATCAGCACTTCTGCGGTGATGCACTGGATGCCTTCGAGTCGAGCGATGTCGATCAGCCGTTTCAGCAGCTCGGTTCCGAGCCCGAGATGCTGATAAGGATCGGCCACAATCATTGCAAACTCAGCGTCGGCAGAGTTGTGTAACTTACTCAAGCGCCCCACCGCCAGGATGGTGTGTCCCGACTCCGGATCGTCATAGTCCACCACCAGAGCCGTTTCGCGATCGTAGTCAATGAAGCAAATGCGCGTCAGGCGTTCGTGGGCGGTGCGCTGACTCAGCTTCATCAGGTGGAAGTAGCGCAGATACACGCTCTGCTCCGATAGGGCTTGATGAAACTGGACGATGAGCGGCTCATCTTCAGGGCGAATGGGGCGAATGGTGACCGTACGGTTATCTTTCGCCACCCAGTCCGATATGTATTGAACGGGGTAGGGGCGAATCGCAGGCTTCGGAATGTCTGCGAACGCCGTATCAGGAGGATGCAAGACGACGCGGGCATCCAGGGCATGCAAGGTTTGGGTGTGGGTGCCGCTACTGGGAGAGGCCAGCAGTGGATTAATGTCGATTTCTTTGATTTCGGGGTGTTCGATGATGAGCTGGCTAAAGCGGACGAGCACTTGTTCTAGCGCTTCCATGTCAACGGGGTTGCGTCCCCGCGTTCCCTGTAAGGCGGAGTAGATCTTGGTTCGCTCCATCATCCGACGGGCCAGGGTTGAGGTGAGGGGCGGCAGGGCGATCGCACTATCCTTCATAATCTCCACCATTTGTCCTCCAGCCCCAAACAGCAACACCGGGCCAAACTGCACGTCGATGCTGCTGCCCAAAATCAGCTCATAGCTGTCGTCCCGATTGATCATGGCTTGCACCGTGACGCCGTTGAAATGCTCGGCTCCCACTTTTTCGGTGACGGATTGTTCGATGTCTGCATAGGCGCGACTCACGTCTTCTGCATTTCGCAGGTTGAGCTTGACGCCTCCCACGTCGGTTTTGTGGGTGATGGTTTCGGATAAGAGCTTCAACACCAGGGGATAGCCGATGGTTTCTGCATGGGCGATCGCCTCTTCTACGCTCGTCGCTTTCAACGTCTGAACCACAGGAATGTCGTAGGCGGCTAGCACCTGTTTAGATTCTTCTTCGGTCAGCAGGGTGCGGCCTGACGCGAGAACCGATTGAAAGATTGTCGAAACGTGCGATCGCCCATCGGTTTCCTTATCCCAATGGGTCGCTAACACTGGCGTTTCATACAATGCCTTCAGGTTATCGCTATACCGCCACATGAAATTGAAGAGTTCGGCGGCAGCATCCGGGTGGGGATAGGTGGGAATACTCGCCTGATTGAGAATCATTTCTCCTGCGGTGACTTCAGCACCGCCCATCCAACTGGCAAGAACGGGCTTCTTAATCGTCTGGGCATAGCCTTTGAGCTGCTCCGCTGTGCGAGTCGGATCAGTCATCGCCTGGGGCGTCAAGATAACGAGCAATCCATCCGCATTGGGATCGGTAGCGGCAATTTCAAAGGCTTTGGTGTAGCGATCGGGGTCAGCGTCGCCCAGAATGTCGATGGGATTTCCGTGACTCCAGTGAACGGGCAACACCTGATTCAGTCGCTCGATGGTGTCAGGCTCCAGAGACGCCAACTGTCCCCCTGCCCGAATCAGCGCATCCGTCGTCAGCACTCCTGGCCCACCCGCATTGGTGATGATGCTCAGGCGAGGCCCTTTGGGTAGACGGTTTTGTTTTGCCAGAACTTCTGCCACATCAAACATTTCAGCGATGGTATTGACCCGCAACACCCCACACCGCCGAAAGGCGGCATCGAGCACGGCATCACTTCCCGCCAGCGATCCCGTATGGGACGCCGCCGCTTTGGCCGCCGCTTCGGTTCGTCCGGCTTTGATAACGATGATGGGCTTGGTCAGCGCCACTTCTCGCGCCGCCGAGAGAAACGATCGCGCATCGCCGATGCTCTCCATGTAAATCACAATGCTGTGGGTATGGGGATCATCGCCCAGGTAGTTAATCAAATCGCCCCAATCCACATCCAGCATAGAGCCAATGGAAATAAAGGCGCTGAACCCTACGTTTTCCCGTGTACTCCAGTCCAGCACTGCCGTACAAATCGCCCCGCTTTGACTAATAAAGGCCACGTTGCCCGGTTTCGCCATCGTCCCCGCAAAGGTGGCGTTCAGTCCCGACCGAGGACTCATCACCCCCAGACAGTTTGGCCCAATGACCCGCAGTTGACTCCGGTGCAGTTGCTCAGAAATCTCTCGCTCCAGAGCCAATCCCGGTTCACCAATTTCTTTGAAACCTGCCGAGATAACAATTGCGCCTTTGACTCCGGCTTCCACGCATTCTCGAATCAGCCCCGGAACCGTGGGGGCAGGGGTTGCAATGACGACTAAGTCAATCGAATCTGGGATAGCTGCGATGGAGGGATAGGCTTTGATCCCTAACACACTGTTGCGCTTGGCATTGACGGGATACAGCGTCCCTCCAAAGGGATGACTGAGGAGATTCCACATGAGGGTCTTACCCACACTCCCCGATCGATCGGTCGCGCCGATGACTGCAACGGTTTTGGGATGGAAAAAAGCTTCAAGGGGTTGATGCTCTGCACGTAAGATATCGTAAGCCGGATCTGGAGTCAGTCTTTCTGGAGTTAACCTTAATGTTCCAACCATTCCTTAATACTCCAATGCGATCGCCAAAAGTTCAGTTGAGAGCCAAAGTTCAATTGAGAGCTACAGTGAGTCAATAATCGTTCTCAATGTTCCCCGCACAACCCTCAGAACCAACATCATGTTTTTGGCACAATGCTTCAGCATAAACGGGTGAACAACAAGTCAGTGTTAATGCATGACTCGAAAGAAATTAGACCTTAGTCTCATTCATGAAAATTTGTCCACGACCCTCATCATACTCAGCCCTTCTAAGGTTGTCTGTGTTTATCGATATCAATTCAAAATTTAAGGAATGCTTAATATCTAATGCCTTTCGCCAAGCCCTCACTCATGGGTCCGTGCATGGAATCGTCAGAGATCGGGGTGTGAGAAAAGTTCTAGTATAAGTTGGCGTTGCGCAGAGCAAAACCCGTCATCGGCAACGGTTTTGATGGGTTAAATTCACGCCAACTCATTTTACAGCTTGCGTCGGTGTATGGCGTAGTGGAGCGACATAGCCAAAACGGTGAGATAGCGTAGGTTGGTGTTGAACGAAGTGAAACCCAACGCCAGCAATGGTTTTGTTGGGTTACGCTAGCGCTAACCCAACCTACAACCTACATTTTAA
>JAYKJC010000567.1:0-4977 GCA_035285885.1 Leptolyngbyaceae cyanobacterium
CATCATTATGGAACCATCGCCGATTACCGCAAGTACGGGGTTGTCTGTTGCACATTGAGCACCAATTGCGGCGGGCAATGCAAATCCCATGGCGCCTTGAGATGCCGGATGGATACATTTCATTCCGCTTGAGAATCGAATGTTTGTTGGCAAGATGACTTCCACCAAGCCCGAATCCGTTATTGTCGTCGATGGTCTAGGTAACATCTCTCCAAGCCTATTTGCAAGCTGATACAGGTCTACCATGTCGGAAGAGTCGAACTCGGGCTCAACGTCATGAAATATTCTCTTCCAATGTAGACACTTTTCTACCCATTTCGGATCAACTTGCGGTGCCTCGTGTACTGAGAGCTTTTCCAAAAAATACCTGATATCACTCTTGATCAAACAATCAATCTGAATCGTGGCCTTGCTGTGCTCAACCGGATCGATATCAACAACTACGACCTTAGCTGCCCGTGCAAATTTGCAAAAATCCGGTCCTGTCGTAAGTGTTGTTAATCTTGAACCCAGCACAATTACAAGATCGGAATTCGCAACTGCAAAGTTACCTGCTCGAGAGCAGCCCATTGCGCCAACAGAGCCCAGCGATAAGGCATTTGCCGATCCGTAGGTGTCTGTTGCAGAAGCGGTAAATGCTACGGGAAGGCGCCAAGATTCAATTAGTTTCTCAAAGGCGGCGGTGGCTCGAGCCGATTGGACGCCTTTTCCGATCAGAACTATTGGGCGCTTCGCTGCTCGCAATAGCTGTACAACTGACAATATCTGTTGGTCGGTTGCGTGGGCTTCACTTTCACAATTATTAAATTCAGCATGGACATCCAAGTCCGTCTTTATCAAAGCGCTTTGTAAATCAAGAGGCACGTCAATCCAAACAGGCCCCATTCTTCCAGATTTGGCTGACCTCAACGCAAGTTCGAGAGTCTCTACTATTTCATCTGGAGCTGTAATCATTCGTGCGAATTTAGTGATTGGCTCCACCAGTTTGATGATATCCGCTTCTTGCTGGCCGAAGGTCCTCAGCGGAATCCCGGTAAACCGACTTGTCTCGCGCAAGATATTTTGGCCAGATATGAACACGCATGGAACTCCATCTTGCCACGACGACAATACCCCTGTTAATGTATTTGTTGCTGCACAACCAGTCGAAACGAGACACGCTCCCAATCCGCCCGTTTGCTCTGCATAGCTCACCGCAGCAAAGGCACATGATTGTTCATGATGTAATGAGACAGCCTTCAGGGACTTGTGCTTTGCTAAAGCGTCGTTTAGGAACAGTGAGCCCCTGCCAGTAATTTGAAAAACGTGTCCGATCCCCTCCAGCGAAAGGCGTTCCATGATGTAGTCTGCTACGCGGATCATTAGCTCCCTTTATCGTTTTGGCTTGAACTTATTGAGTATGTCTGGAACTGCCACGACAAACTCGGCGCTACATGCCGACTCACCGTTCACAAAACTATCTGCGAATCCTGTAGCAACACCGCGTTTAAACGTCTCTAACTCTGCCTCTATTTGTAGCACTTCGCCAGGGACAATCTTCCTCCTGAATCTGATGTTGTTGATCGCAACGAAATTCGTCTTCATCCCTGCGAATTCTTTCTGTGACAAGAATGTCATTATGAAAGTTTGCACAAGGCTTTCAATTTGAACAAACCCCGGCACATTAGGTTCGTCGTCAAAATGTCCCGGGAAGAACCATTCATTGTATGTAAAACATTTGATTCCGGTTGCTCGTTTTCCAGGCGTTATATCCGTGATTTTGTCGATCAATAAGACAGGATAGCGATTTCTCTGGTGGCGAATAATTGCGCTTATATCCAAGCTATTGGGCACGATTTGGTCAAACACAAGATCACCCTATCGTAACGCCGTACTTTTTTAAGATAGCCTTTCCAGTTTCGAAGCTCGAAAACTCAATAATGTCATCTATGTCAAGCTCAATTTCAAAAGACTCCTCTAAGGCGGACATCAAAGCCATATGGCCCACACTGTCCCACGCCGTCACACCTTGATAGCTTAAGTCAGATAGCTGGTCTTCTTCAACCATAAATGTCTTTTTAAAAGCGTCAACATATTTTTCGATATCACTCATAAATGCCCTCTTCTATTATCTAAAATGTTCTACTAATTTACTTCGTTGTGATGCTACAAGTACTTTGTCCTTATTCATCTGGCCATATACACTGCTTACCTGCGGAAATCTTATATACTTTAGGAAATCAGCTGGAACTCGAACGCGTTTCAAATAAGATCTCTGCTTACATTATGCTCGGAATTAGCCTTATTTATTTGTGAAACATGATAGCTGGTCCTTTGTTGCTTTTTAAGCACTTTGGTAGAAGCATTCCTATAGTTGTTAGAGACTCAATGTCGCGCGCATCTTTTGCCTCTGTAGATTGTCGTTGCTGTCAATCTAGACTCGACCCACGATCATACAAAAAATAATTCACTTGTTTATGCAAACCTATTGAGACCTCACAAGCGAAAATCCCATTTCTCGCTAAATTGCTTTGATGGCCGCCTGTAGACGTATTATCTGTCTGAAACAATACGAGTTAGCATACCGATCAGGTCATATCCATCCCAAATCATCCCTATATTCAATGCCGTACCTACTGGAACTACTCTGTCAACCCCTTTTAATCCCATGCCAATCACTCGATCTATAATTCGCTCTGGCTTTATTCCAAAATAGGTGATCGTCTGATATTTTTCGTTGACTATGCTTTGCAAGACCGACAAATCATTGTCTACTGCCTCAAAGAAAAATCCATTACCTCCTTTGTACCGGTCTATTTCTTTCATAACGCTTCGCAAGTCGACTCGTGAAATCGGAGATTGCCATGATTCTGAAACTTCACATTGGTCAAAATTCATTACAGTACGACACAGATGAACAAATCTGTCGACAGCATTTATGGTCGCTTGTTGTGGCTTAATCGCTAAAAACGCATTCATTTCTGCCCAAAACCTTTTTTTTCCAGATTCGACTTGGTAGGCGTCGCCCTGCCACAACACAAGATGCGGAGAAGAACAGGCATTTTGATCGAGAAGAAATACGTCATCGTAAAAACCTGATACCAGCTTGGATATCGTCGATCGATCGGCATCAATTATTGCCTTCGCTTCTAGAATACAAATTGAGTAGCGATCCGAGAAGCAGATATCGACGCACCTCGGTGAAGTTTGCATGGACCTCAAATGGGAAATTGTTTGATCGCCGCCCCACAACATCCTAGCGTCACTCAACTCAGAAAGTATGGCAGTTAGTTCTCCATTGCGTGGATAAGTTATTATTCTTATCATTGGCACAGCTCTTGCGTGCTCAGGCCGCGCTAGCAATTTATTTATTTCTGCGCAGATTAGGTTTATCTGTGGCTTTTCCGTATTCGGAACACGAACGATATTGGCATTTCCAGCGAGCAGCCCGAACGCCAGCGAAAATGCGAAATTCACCGGTACATTTGAGGGGGTGATGTGAAGCACGAGCCCCCTCCCGAGCCTCCGGTGTGGCGAGTGATGTTCTCGTCGTAGACGCTCCAAGTTTGCCTTCCGACACCAGAACGCAAACGCGGCCACGTCTGGATGATTTCTCAAGCTACTATTCTTGAATAAAGATTGCGAAAGTGCTGACAAGAATTCCATCGCCTCCGCTGAGAATGGAGGTAAAGGATGGCCATGCCGGCGAAATTTGTCATCTCCGACGAGAATTTGTAATGGCAGGTTAATGACTGATTTCATGCGTATCGCTACATCCTCGAGCTTCCGCCTTTGCGACTCGCCCGCTTATGGTGAAAAATTTTCCTAGGCGACCGCATTTACAGCTATCCTCCCCATGAATTATTCCTAAATCTTCGGTTAGTAATGCATGCCCCGGATAGCTCCTTGGGGTCAATGCCAATACCTCCATCAGTCCCTCTTCACCCACCTCTGCAACCGCGAAATTTGGCGACCTTCTGACGATTACGTCTGAATAGATAGGTGTGTGAAGATATTTATACTCACATTCAAAGAATAGGGAGCCGGTTTGCTCGACCATCCCATAGTAATTTATATTTCTTTCGATACCAGATACAGAAGAAACGGCTTCACGAAATTCATCATTGCTAACCGATTGATTCTGTAACTTCTTCCAACCTCCACCGTGAAGTAATACCCCACTACTTAACGGTAACTTAATTCTTTTCTGCAAGAGTGGCTTTACAAAATATTCCCAAATCATAAAAGTAAAACCAAAAACAAATATTTGTGCACCGTTGTGACGCTCGAGAAAACTTTTTACCTCACCCACATTCAAATTCATGCCTTCATCTAATGCATAAGTTACATCTTGGCCAAACATCGAAAACCCAAGGATACCAGCGCCCCGCGCAGAGAAACTCCACCGACCTCTCAAAGCAGTTTTCGAGTCAATAACTAGCATTGGCAGCCGCTTTGGGCCAATTTCATGGCTCATCAAGCGAGACAAAACTTTTGTTTGAAATGCTGCTGTTCGGCGATCGAGATATATCTTTGATACCTGTTGACCGCTTGTGCCAGAAGAGGTCATTACCTTAAAAATTTCTTCCCGTGGTACGCTCACAAGATCTAATTCTTTAAACAACCTTACCGGCAGAAATGGGATTTGCTCCATCTGAGTTATAGCGGCAGTACTAATCTGAAACGCGTTAATCAAGCGCTTATACTCGTTGCAGCTCTCTGCGTGCCACTCGGTAAGTTCTAAAAGCGCTGACGAGAGCCTTTCACGTTTTAGCTCGCTATTGAACGAGTAAGGGTCGTACTCCAGCCATGCGGAAAAGTCTGGGGGCGTCATGTTAAAGGTTCACCAATTTGAGGACTCAATTCTGCGTATTGGATTTTTCCAGCGTCACTCCGTGGAAAAGCTTGAATTCCATACACTGTAACAGCAGATGTTGCCACCCTTAGATATTCGATTACTAATTTTTTGATATGAATGCCAGCGTTGACACTTGAGCC
>JAYKJC010000568.1:0-3958 GCA_035285885.1 Leptolyngbyaceae cyanobacterium
CTGACAACGGTGCGGACAACGCTTCTTCTAACGTCGAGCGCCCCAACCGCTGCTCTAGAATCGCCATGACTTCTCGACCAAAGTCATCGGGATTATTTCGCCACGCTTCCAGACACACCTCTCCGAAAAACGACCCCAACGGCTCAGGATTCCACAGCAGCTTTTTCGCTGTCCACGGCATGAGGCTCATGGGGTCATACCCCGGCTTCAGAATCTCATTTTTCAGCGCATAGTCCTCCAAATGAGTGTGGGGCTGGAGGCCAATGAAGAAGATGGCAGGTTCCACCTTGTCCGCTCCGAAAATTTTCTCCAGCTCTCGGTGATAGGCGATCGTTTGGCGGATCGTCTCAGGACGCTCATCAATCACATTGAAAGAGTAGTTGACCGAAACAATATCGGTGTACCCCGCCGCCTTCAAATCCCGACAGTTTTCGAGAACGGTGCGAAGATTGTAGCCCATTCGCATTTTCCGAACCAGTTCTTGAGAGCCGCTGGTAATGCCGATCTCAAAGTAGTTCATTCCTGTGCGAACCATCAGGTCACACAGTTCAGGAGTCAAATTATCGGCGCGAATGTAGGCGGCCCAGTGTATGTCCTCCATTCCGGCGTCCAGAATCTTTTGCAGCAGCTCAACCACATCATTAATAAAGCGTCGAGCTGGGATGAACTGAGCATCGGTAAACCAGAAGTTTCGGATGCCGCGCTGATAGAGTTGACGCATTTCAGCGACTACCTCATCGGATGGGTTGATACGCACCTGCTTGCCTTCGACCACGGTGTAGATGCAATAGCAGCAGTTGTGCGGACATCCGCGCTTGGTCTGCACCCCCACGTAAAAGTCTTGCTCCTGCAAGTAGTACTCGAATTCTGGCCAGATGGTTTGAATGTAATCGTAATTGCAGGCTGTTTTTTCGAGGGGAGTTGGGCTTTCGTGGATCATGCGATCGCGCGGTTCGGTTTCGCCCACGACATAGCAACGTTCGTCTGCAACCGACTGTCCGCTCAGCAGCTTCTCTAGCAGCTGCTCACCTTCTCCCACAGAGACAATCGTCCCGGTGGGCAGCATGGTCTGCATTTGCTCATAAAAGACGCTAACGGCACCTCCACCTACAACGGCTCTGGCGTCGGGCTCATAGCGCTGGGCACGCTTCAGCCCCCGCTTAATCAACCCCAGGTTGCGCCACAGCTCTGTGTAATAGGCAGTCGTCACCTTAAATCCGCCCAACGCGCCTCGAAGCTTAATCAACGGATTCTTGGCGTAGTAGAACTCAAATGCATTCTGCAACGGATTGCCGCCGCGTCCCCCAACGGGAGCATAGATCTGAATGTCGCGCCACGAAAATACGAGGAGCGTCGGCTTGAATTCGTCAATGCACTGATCCAACGCATTGGAGAAGTCAAGGGGCGGAATGGTACCCAGATCAAAAATGCGCTGTTCGATGTCTGGGAAACGTTTGTGGACGTGATCCGAGAGATAGACCACACCGATCGGAAAAATAGGATTGCACGGTAGACGCACATAGAGAATACGCGAATTCGTCTGAGAGAAATCCGCGTGACCCTCGTGCAGCATTGTAGATGGGTTGCCTTCGTGTTCAGGCTCCATACTGGCCTCTGTTCTGAAACTTCTCTGAAACTTCGCACACCAAAGCGAACATAACATCATGTTCACATATCTTTACGATACCACCCTAATTCTGAGAACGCACCCCATCACTGATAAGGAGGACAACATCTAACCATTGATAGAGGCAGATGGACGAAGCCAGAGGGGGCATCGTTTGGGTTGACCTCCCAGAGGAGTGGCGGGTGAAAGAGATTCTCAGATTACGCTGATTCTCGCCTCAATTCTCAGGTTAATGCCAACTGGCGATGAGCTGCTCCGATTCTGCATCAAAAAGATAGCTGGACGACATGTCAAACACGATGGGAAACGTGTCTCCGACGCGGATGGGCGATCGCGGATCGACACGAGCCACACATTCCTGCCCGTCGCGGGTGGTGAGGTAAAGAATGATTTCATTGCCCATCAGTTCGGTCACCGTCACCGTCACCATCACCTCCTCGGGTTGAATCTCCGGTGGCGCATATTTGGGGTCGTGGAGCGATTCTGGACGAATGCCAAACACAACTTCTTTCCCTACGTATTCTGCACAATATTCTGCACAGGCTGCATGGGGTGTGGACGGAAGCGTGAGCTGAAAGGCATCATTCTTCACCTGATATCGTCCATCGGTTTCAAGCAGGGTACAGGTGAAGGTATTCATCGACGGACTGCCAATGAAGCCTGCCACAAACAAGTTTTGGGGCTGGGTGTACAGCATGGACGGGGTATCCACCTGCTGCAAAATGCCTTGATTGATCACGGCAATGCGAGTGCCCATGGTCATGGCTTCAACCTGGTCGTGGGTGACGTAGAGAAACGTGGTGCCCAGGTTTTGGTGCAGCTTACTGATTTCGGTTCGGGCCTGTACGCGCAGCTTGGCATCCAGATTAGACAAGGGTTCATCCATCAGAAACACGGCGGGATTGCGAACGATCGCCCGACACACGGCCACCCGCTGACGCTGTCCTCCCGACAGTTCCTTGGGTTTGCGATTCAATAACGCCTCAATACCCATCTGTTTGGCCGCTGCCTCGACTCGCTGCTTGATTTCGGCCTTGGGGGTGTGTTGAAGCTGGAGGCTGAAGGCCATATTCTCGTACACCGACATGTGGGGGTAAAGCGCATAGGACTGAAACACCATAGCAATGTCTCGGTCTTTTGGGGGCACGTCATTCACTCGGCGATCGCCAATATAAATGCTGCCCTGGCTGATGTTTTCTAATCCGGCAAGCATTCTTAGACAGGTGGTTTTGCCGCATCCCGATGGCCCCACCAACACCAGAAATTCTTTGTCTTGAATCTCAAGGTTCAAATTCTTGACGGCGGTGTAGTCGTCGAATTGTTTGGTGACCTGTTCAAATACAACCGTTGCCATTGCTATCTCTAGGGAGGTTCACGTCAAAGGGGCGTGTCGGAAATATCTCTTTGGAGAGATGCGTCCCCTGTCCACTTTCCTATCCTTTCACAGAACCCGCAAGGATGCCGCGCACGAAATAGCGCTGGAGCGCGAAGAACACCAGCAGAGGCACCGTCATGGTGATAAACGCGCCTGCGGTGAGAATGTGCCAGTCTTGCCCTCGGGAGCCCACCAAGTTGCTGAGGCGGAGGGTGACGGGAGCTACATCAGGCGTGCCCCCCAGGTACACCAGTGCGACCAGCAGGTCGTTCCACACCCAGAGAAATTGGAAGACCGCGAAGGAAGCGATCGCTGGCATCGACAGCGGAACAATGAGTTTTGTAAAGGTGGTAAGGTGAGAGGCTCCGTCTACCGCCGCCGCTTCAATCAAATCGCGGGGCAAGCTGCCGATGTAGTTGCGCAGGAGATAAATGCCCAGAGGCATGCCGTATCCCGTATGGGCCAGCCACACGCCGAGGAAGGTGCCCGACAGTCCCAACACGTTATAGGCTCGGAGGATGGGAATCAGCGTCATTTGCAGGGGAACGACCAGCAAACCCACGACGATGATGAACAACATTTGTCGGCCTGGAAAATTCATCCAGGAAAAGGCGTAGGCGGCATAGGCGGCGATCGCAATGGGAATCACCGTCGCGGGAATGGCGATCGCCAAGCTGTTCAAAAACGCCTGCCCCATGCCTTCTGCCGTGAGCACCGATTCGTAGTTCTGTAAAGCAAATTGGGTGAAGTCAAAGGGATGCTGAAACACCGTCCACCATCCTGTTTGGAGAATATCGTCCCGGCGGCGCACAGAACTGATCAGCAGTCCAACCGTGGGCAACGTCCACACAAAGGCAATGGTCAAAATAGTGATGTGAACGGGCGTCTTGGCCAGAAACTCCTGAATGTTCTGCATGCGGCGCTGGTGCGATCGCCGTTCTCGTTGGGGTTTGGGG
>JAYKJC010000569.1:0-7674 GCA_035285885.1 Leptolyngbyaceae cyanobacterium
TGTCATGCCTGTGTGAGCACCACCCGCATCGGCAACCCGCCGATTATCCGCCAACCATTGCTCAAACTCGTCTTCTGGGTGAACAATCACCTGAGCCCGCATGCCACCGTGGTAGCTGCCGCACAACTCAGCGCAGATCACCGGGTACGTCCCCGGACGATTCGCGATGAATCGCAATTCAGTTTTTTCGCCAGGAATGGCATCCTGCTTCAAGCGGAACTGAGGAACCCAAAATGAATGAATCACATCCTGGGCAGAAATATTCAGCTGAACATCACGGTTGGCAGGAATGTGGAGTTCACCCGTAATAATGCCGTCGTCAGGATAGTTGAACAGCCACGCAAACTGCATCCCCGTCACATCAACAACTAAATCTGCTGACTGTGCGGTTTCTGAGCCAAACCCATACACCCGTTCCCGCGCTTGAGGGTCTTCTGCGCCTTCCATGTCTGCCAGAAGAGGGGCCACATCCCCCGCAACTTCAGAACCATTCGGAACCTGGGCAACCTGAGCAACCATCTGCCCCGTAGACCCATGATGTCCGCCAGGGTTAAACCCTCCCATCTGCTGGAATACATCGACGCTATAGACGCCAAGCCCGATCACGATGATGGCTGGAATCGCCGTCCAAAATGCTTCCAGAGGAAGATTGCCCTCCAGGGGAACGCCATCTTCGTTGTCTCCTTCGCGACGACGATACTGAATGACGAAGTAGACGATCGCCCCTTCAACAAGAATAAAAAGAGCCGTGGCGATCGTGACCATCACGTCAAACAAACCGTCCACCAGAGGAGCCTGCACCGATGCTTGCTCCGGGAGCAAGCCATGATGCTGTCCGACCCATAGGCTAACAAGGGTAATCAGAATGCCAGCGGTCAGGGTTAATAAAGAGGCTGGAATCTGTTTCATTGCAATGTCCTTTGCTCTGCCAGAGCAATGCAGCGAGTACGATGAGGAGCCAAGCTGACGCCAAAACCTCACACACCACCCACACATCAGAGGTTTGATGAGTGAACAATCTGATAAGCGAACACTGTGAATGCTCTGAGTTCTGACCTACGGATAAAACCAGCAATCAACATCTAGGGTCAATTTCCACGTATCCAAGCTTAGACACCCAACTTGTGAAATTCTAGGCGTGGTCTCTCGAAGTTTTGGGAATTCTTTCCATTTGTTTCACATCTGCGACATTCTAAGGTGGGTTTTATTGCGTTCTTTTACGATCCCCGTGAAAATCCGAGCCTGAATCAATTTCTCTATCCGACACCTTATCCAGCATCAGCGTTACTATGTTTACTATGTAGAATATGTCGCACATGTTGTAGCCACATTCAAATAGGCACGTTCAAATAAACAGGCACGTTCAAAAGGTTATGAGTTCATCGATTAAAGCGGTTCAATCTCCCTACTACACCGGGGATGCATACTATCGCACTCCTCCCCCCGATCTTCCGTCCCTGCTGCTAAAGGAGCGGATTGTGTACTTGGGGCTTCCACTCTTTTCTTCAGACGATGCAAAGCGACAGCTTGGCGTAGATGTAACAAAGCTCATCATTGCCCAATTGCTGTACCTGCAATTTGATAACCCTGAAAAACCCATTTACTTTTACATCAACTCGACGGGAACCTCCTGGTATACCGGAGATTCGGTTGGCTTTGAGACTGAAGCCTTCGCCATCTGCGACACCCTGAACTATGTCAAGCCACCCGTGCATACCATTTGCATTGGTCAGGCCATGGGAACGGCGTCCATGATTCTATCCGCAGGCTCGAAAGGGTATCGTGCGAGTCTTCCCCATGCGACGATTGTGCTCAACCAACCCCGCTCCGGTGCGCGAGGTCAGGCCACTGATATTCAGATTCGTGCTAAGGAAGTACTGGATAATCGCCGGGCGATGTTCGATATTCTGGCTAAAAATACGGGACAACCCGTTGAGAAGCTGGAGCGAGACACGGATCGCATGTTTTACATGAATCCTCAAGAGGCCAAAGACTACGGCTTGATTGATCGCGTGCTCGAAAGTTCAAAAGACTTGCCGACTGCGATTCCTGCCGCATTGACTTAGGAGTTTCCTTCCTAGGGGCTTCTGCGCTCTCATTCGCTGACTTTGTCGTTCACCCACGTACGTTTCTATGTCTGTTGATGGCCCGCTTCGTGTTCCGTACAACATCCCCGGCAGTCCTCAGTGGCAGTGGGTAAATATCTACACACGCATGAGTATTGAACGGATCATCTTTATCAATCGTCCAATTACGGACGGATTGGCGAATTCGATCATTTCATCCATGCTCTATTTAGACTCTGACGACCCAGGGAAACCCATTTATCTGTACATCAATTCCATTGGTGATCCTGTCGCGATGGGAATGGCTTCTCCGACGATGGGGATGTCATCAGTTATGGCAACCCTCGCTATTTACGATACGATGAGGCACATTTCGTCAGAAGTAGCCACCATTTGCCTGGGGCAAGCCGTTGGGGTAGCTGCGTTGTTGCTCTCATCGGGCACTAAAGGAAAGCGCGCCAGTCTGCCCCATGCCAGTCTCGCCTTGAGCCATCCCTATAGTGGAACTCAAGGGCAAGCCTCAGATATTGAGATCAATGCGCGGCATGTGCTCGACAAGCGCCATGCGGTGGTTGATATTTTTGCCGAGAACACAGGGCAGTCCCCTGAGAAAATCGCGAAAGACATGGAGCGCACATTCTATATGACGCCTTACGAGGCTCAAGAGTATGGCCTGGTTGACCGGGTGTTGGAGAGTCCGAAAGAGGCGATCGCCCCTCAACTCCAAGCATCCTCTTAGCCCTTCTTGCTTTGTGTGGCATTGCGTTGCATTCACTAATTTGTGCTAACTGATTTGTACTGATTGATTTCTGTTCTAATTTTGGTTAAGACCTATGCCTATTGGTGTTCCTAGCGTTCCTTATCGCCTTCCTGGCAGCCCGTATGAACAGTGGATCAGCATCTATGAACGACTGTTCCGAGAGCGCATTATTTTCTTAGCGGAAGAAGTTGACGACGG
Organism: Leptolyngbyaceae cyanobacterium; assembly: GCA_035285885.1. Lineage (GTDB taxonomy): Bacteria > Cyanobacteriota > Cyanobacteriia > CAKZMO01 > CAKZMO01 > JBCCWF01. Next base: position 3,025 of record JAYKJC010000569.1, read on the forward strand.
CATGGCCAATGCGATCGTCGCTTATATGCTGTATCTCGATTCTGACGATCCAGGAAAGCCTATTTATCTGTACATCAACTCCCCCGGTGGTTCTGTAACCGCAGGGATGGCCATCTACGACACCATGCAGCACATCAAATCTGATGTAGTCACGATTTGTGTGGGTCTGGCTGCGTCCATGGGAGCCTTTCTGCTAACCGCTGGCACGAAGGGCAAGCGGCTTGCGCTTCCCCATGCTCGTATCATGATTCACCAACCCTTGGGCGGAACAGGTCGTCGTCAGGCGAGTGATATCGAAATCGAGGCACGTCAGATTATTCGCATTAAGCGTGAGCTAAATGAGTTGATGGCTCACCATACGGGCAAGACCGTCGAACAAATCGAAAAAGATACCGACCGTGACTACTTCTTGTCTGCTGAGGAAGCCGTGGAATACGGCCTCATCGATCGGGTAATTGAAGACCAGAGTGCTGCCTAGTGTTCGGTTAATTCTTTGAAGGGGTGAGACGGGTATTTCCTTCTCACCACTTTAAGTACACAAACAGTTGGGTGGGACGCGCTGCGCCCCACCCAACTGTTTTTATAGCAGTGTGCAACCGCATGACTCTGGCAGGGAGCCCATTGCGGGAGCCTCTGGCTCCAATTTGAACGGGAGCCAGAGGCTCCCACGGGCATTCCCAGCGTCTCGCTGGGAACAAGGAATACTGGGCCAACGCGCATAGCGCTATATCTAAGCTCTAGATCTACTATCGATTCATCTACTATCGATTCGATAGCTGAGTCGAATAGGCATCCAGTTCTTTACCAAAGGCTTCTTGTAAATTTGGAGAACGGTAGTCAGGCAGGTCTCGCCACCGTTCTTTTGTGCTAACGTGCAAATCCTCAAACGTGTGTCCGTATTCACGAAGGCTACGCCAGTTGGCTCCGGCTAGCCCCAAGAGTCCGAGACGGCTATCAAATGCAGCCTTGTGATCGGGTTTAACGCCATCTTTGATGAGGGTGAGGTCGTACTCTAGTCCAAAGGGTTGGGCTTCTTCTAGCATCCACACCAAGGCTTGATCAGAAAGATGCCGATTAATCAGCGTGCCGCCTCCTACACACCCGTGGACGCCTGGAAACCACACTTGCTTAATCACTTGATTTTGGCCAGCGGGGTTATCAGTTTTCAGCATGGGTGTGATGTTCAAGGGCCGACGCCGTTCGTCAATGGCTACGGCATGACGCGCCTGTTGAATGATGAAGCTTAGCTCTGTGTCGTGAAACTCGTACTTACGATTGACCCATTGATTGATCGGCAACCACGGGATAAGGTCAGGAATCCCCAGTGACCCGACCGTATCCCAACAGCCCAGAAAAGTAATGGGAACGCGATCGCCATTCTCTTTCCGAAAGGCCACTGCGGTGGGATGACCCGGTTTAATCTCATCAGAACGATAGATCTCATAGGCTTCCTGCTGCTTTTCTTTGAGCTTGGAAAAGGCGACTAAACCTGAACAGTAGATTAAGCCAGCGAGACTGCGAACCGTGTAGGCTCCCCGACTAAATCCGAAAAGATAAATTTGGTCGCCGGGTTCATAGCAGTCGCTCAGAAATGCGTAGGCGTCCAGGATGTCTTCGTCGATTCCTTTGCCAAAGGCACCGCCGGGAAGTCGCTCCAGCAAGCTATCAGTGCCTAAGCCTCGGATATATTTTTTCTTATGAGGTGCATATTGAGTCGGCTTTGAAGGATGGTCATAGTCGTCTGCAAAAACGGCATCAAAGACGCGGGGCACATTGGTTGGAAAATCTGAGCGATCGCGATCCTGCCAGGTTCCATCACAACAAACAATCAGTCGTTTCATGAGTTACTACACCTCTTGCGCGAAGATTAAACTCTGCCCCATCGAGCGTGCTCAGATTTGTGTGCTTAACGCGATTGCAAATCGCTATATGTCAATGCAGGCATGGCGAGGGTTCTACACACCTGAGCCCGTAGGGTGATGCGGGGAGCATAGAGAGAAGATACACAGGCATGTACAGAAATTTCTGGAAGAATTTTAATTCTTTTTGTATCGAATCATCGCCCCAACGAGCTTAAGAATTATAGCGGTGTGCAAGCTGGTTAAGCCCATGTTTGGGGCGGCGCGGAGATCCGCCACACATGGGCTGTACTGAATGCGCTTGCAAAGCGCTTTAATGCGCCATCAGGGGGTTGATGAAATCCGGTGAAGCTTCATGAAATTCGTTCCCTGGGGGGTGTGGGCAGGGATGCCGCCCATGATGAGAACTTGATCGCCAGGAACCGCCAGGTTGCGCTGAATCAGAATGCCTTCAGCCTGTTGAATTAATTCTTCAAAGGAACCCAGATCGTCATCGACCAGAATGGGAACCACACCCCAGACAAGGTTCATGCGGTGATAGACGTTAATGTCAGGAGTGATGGCGACCACGGGGGCTTTGGGGCGTTCGCCAGCGGCAATTTTGGCCGTGTAGCCTGTGGCCGTAAACGCAACGATGCAGCGCAGGTCAAGAATCTTATCGATGGTGTTGAGGGCTTCACTGAGGGCGTGGGTTTCGTCTGTCAGGGCTGGGGGATTGTTGACATATTGAATTTCAGGCTCCACGTCGGACGCGATACGCGCCAACATTTTGACCGAGCGGATGGGATATTGCCCGACAGCGGATTCACCTGAGAGCATTACGGCATCCGTTCCGTCGATGATGGCGTTGGCTACGTCGCTGGCTTCGGCACGGGTGGGGCGGGGATTGCGAATCATACTGTCGAGCATCTGAGTGGCGGTGATGACTGGAATGCTGCGCTTGTTGCATTCTCGAATGATGCGCTTTTGCAGCATGGGCACTTTTTCAGTTTTCATTTCTACACCCAAGTCTCCCCGAGCCACCATAATGCCGTCGCAGGCGTCAATGATGGATTCGAGGTTGGCGATCGCCTGGGGTTTCTCAATTTTTGCCATCACAGGAACGTCCGTTGCCCCGTGGGCTTCTAGCAATGCCCGCAGCGTTTGCACATCCTCCGCTTTTCGCACAAAGCTGAGGGAAACCCAATCGACTCCTTGGGAAATGCCAAATTCCAGGTCTTGCTTATCTTTCTCAGTGAGCGAAGGAAGACGAATATCTAAGCTCGGCAAATTAACGCCTTTGCGACTTTTGAGAACTCCCCCCTGCACAACGGAACATCGGACAATATCTCCGGTCACCTCTTCAATCCGGAGTTCCAAGAGCCCATCATCCAGCAAAATCTGCATGCCAGGCTTTGCTTCTTCTGCCAGATAGGGATAGTCGATCGCTGCCGTGTGAGGCTGGCCTGAAAAATCGTGCAGGGGAACGAGGTCGATGACCTGTCCTTCAGCCAACTCCATTTCATCATTGGGAAGCTGCCCGACTCGAATCTTTGGCCCCTGCAAATCTTGCAGCAGCGTAATGGGCGTATTCAGTTCTTTCGAGACCGATCTCAGCCGTTGAATCATGCGTGCGTGGTCATCATAGCTCCCGTGAGAAAAGTTGAGTCGGGCAACACTCATACCCGCTTCGACCATTTTCTTGAGCACCTCAGGTGAACTGCTCGCCGGACCAATAGTGGCAACGATTTTAGTGCGATGGGTGAGTGGATCCATAGTGTGGCTTTAGTGTGGCTTTAGTGTAGCTTTAGAAATAAAATTCAGTGGATTACCGGAGAGCAATGAAAGCAGAGGTGACGTTTCAGAGGTGACGTTTCAGAGGTGACGTTTCAGAGGTGACGTTTTACGTGTGCTCTCATTGCTTTGCCCTTAATAACCGCCAGCAGGCTTGGGCGATCGCCCAGTCTTCTTCGGTGTGAACAACGAGCACTTGAACCGTGGAATCGGGGGCAGAGATATTCTGATCGGTGTGAGCGGCATGATTTTTGTCTGGGTCGATAGCCAGACCTAAAAACTGGAGAGATTCACAGGTTTTGGCGCGAATGGCGGGTGCATGTTCTCCAACGCCTGCGGTGAAAACGAGCACATCCAATCCTCCCAGACTCATGAGCATGGAACCGATGCAGGCTTTGAGGCGATGAAGATAAAGGTCGAGGGCCAGTTGGGCGCGATCGCTCCCCTGATCGATGGCTTTTTGAATTTCGCGCATATCACTGGAAATGCCAGAGATGCCCTTGAGCCCCGATTCTTTGTTCAACAGGGTATCAATCTGATCAGGAGTGAGTCCGTGATCGCGCATTAAATAAATCGGAATCGCGGGATCAATGGACCCGCTGCGGTTTCCCATCATCAACCCTTCGAGGGGCGTAAAGCCCATGGTGGTGTCAATACTGCGACCGTTTTTGACGGCAGCGAGGGAACACCCATTGCCCAAGTGGCAGGTGATGATGTTGAGAGCCTCCAGCGGTTGTTGAAGCATCCGGGCCGCACGATGGGCGCAATATTCGTGACTGGTGCCGTGAAATCCGTAGCGCCGCACCCCTTTTTCTGTCCACTCATAGGGAATGGGGTAAACGTAGGCTTCTGGGGGCATATGACTGTGAAAGGCCGTGTCGAAGACGACGACTTGAGGCACGTCTCCGAGGGCCTGTTCGATGGCATCAATCCCTTCGAGATTGGCGGGGTTGTGGGCCGGAGCCAGGGGGATCAGGTCACGAATGGCGGTTTTCACCTCTGGGGTGACGCGTGTCGG
>JAYKJC010000570.1:0-2749 GCA_035285885.1 Leptolyngbyaceae cyanobacterium
TGGTCAAGTTCGTCTCGATTGAGCAGTTCAACGATGGCGGCTTGCCCATCTTCAACGTTATTCACACTAAAGCTTGCAATCCCAAATTCTGAGACACGCTGGGTTGACTTCTCGCTTAAATTTGAGCGGTTCACATCATCGCGCAGCACAGGCGTCTCTTCGGGATTACTCGACAGGGTCGTAACGTTTGGAAGAAACTTGTAGCCCAGGAAAACGATCGCCGCACCCGCAACGCTGGCAATAGGCAACCACAAAAGCTTTTTCCACGGAGACGACTGCCGTTGGCGCAGCAACGCTGGATCGACCGAGGCATCGTCCTCGTCACCTGCATGGAGATCGTTTTCGGCATCAACTCGATTGAGCGCAGAAGACGATTCCTCATCATCAGGTTCAGCCGATGAGGGCAGGAGTCCGTGCGGTGCGGGGTGACTGTCGTCGTCAAATACTGAGTGAGAGGAGTAGACATCCTGCTCATCTGTCACCATGCTGAGATCGTGCGCAATCTCGTTGTCAATCTCGTCAGAGTCAATGTCGTCAGAAACATCGGAATCGTTGGATGGGTAATACCCGTTGTGAACCGGGTACCCCTGATCCAGAGAACTGTCATGTTCCTCTAGTCCGTAGGATGTCTCCGAGTCGTGCGGATAATGTGCTTCGTTGTAGGTGTTGAGGGGTAGGTCGGTAAAGTCGGTGGTGGAGTCGTCGGTGGGGGCGATCGCCTCTGAAGGTGACTGGCCTCCTTCAAGTTGCTCGACCAAATTGCGAACGCTGTCGGCTTCGTCCAAATTGACATCATCATCGGCAAGATCGTCGTCAAAGCCCTGCAAGTCATCGTCACCCAAGAAGAAATCATCGGGGAGATCGGGCTTTTCTGCCAACACAGGCGCATCTTGGGGTTCAAGAATGCTGATCTCGTCAGCACTTGCATTTTCTGCATTCACATCTGCAAGAGGCTCCTCTGGCTCCTGACGGGAGAGGGGCGGTTGATCAGATGAAGCCAGGGAAGAACTGGGAAATGCGCTCCCCGTAATGTTCTGAGTAGCGGTCTGAGTAGCGTTGGGAGTAACGTTCTGAGAAATATTCTGAGTGACGTTTTGGGCGACGGGTTCTCCAGGGTGCGAATCGTAATCCTGATCGGGCGTGACGCTGGCGATCGCCTCAGTCAACGGTGACGCATGGAGGTGGGGCAAACGAATGAGCGAGTCTGCGGGGTTCTCAAGGGAGCGATCGCCCGCTGTTAGATAGCCGTCAAAATCAGGATGGAGATACAGCGTCGGCAATGCCCAATACAGTTGGTCTGAACTGTAAGCCGAGAGCAGCCCTTGCCGCGCACGGCTCAAGCTCAGGTCAACCGGATAGCCTTGCTTGAGATTGCGGTAGAACAAGCGCGTCAGGCTCAATGCCACATCATCGGGAATTTGCTCCGCCATGGCGAGCACCGCAGGAATTCCCCGAGTCACCAGCGCATGGGTGAGCGTTCCGCTGGGGCGCTGAGTGTCGGATGCAGCCGTTGCTGTCTGCGCACCCCGGCAGGAATTCAGTACCGCCATTTGAATGTCGTTATTCAAAAGCAGCCCTGCCAGGTCATTGCCATTCAAGGTTTCGCTCAATCCAGTTTGACGGTTGACCAGATAAATTTTGCCGCCTGCTTCTCCCAACTCACTGTGCCCCGCATAGTGGAAGATATTGAACTGACCTTGCTCTAGTGCTTGAGCCAGTTCTTCGCGCCCTGGCTGCTCCAGAATCGTGACGCGAATATCGGGCAGAAGATGAGCTCCACCTGCTTTCAGCACATTTGCCTTCAGCCGGAGTTCCTCTTGCAGGTGATGAGCTTCCTGGTTGAGCTTGAGCTGCTGCTGATCGGTGGGGGCGGCGATCGCCATCAAAATCTTAATCGTCTGTTGGGGCTTGGGAATTGTCTGATATCCCAGGGCATTGCCCATGCCCGCATCGGCCAGGTAGCGCGAAAACAAAATATTCACACCTGTGGCCAGATGTTGAGACGAAAGATGAAATCCGTCTCTTTCTCCTCCATTCAGCACTTCCCAGGGAAGTCCAGGCAGAAGATTTCCCTTCAGTCCCAACCGGAGACGAAGCGCTTCCCCTCGGTGCTGGGCAATCCCTTGAGCGGTCATCCAGCTATCGCGCAACCGTCCTTGAAAAAGGTGACTGTAGAGCTGTTGTCCGAGGACGGTGAGTGTCGAAGCTGTTTGAGCTTGATTTTGAGAAGCGGCGGCTGGGGCGTTGAGGGACGAGAGGCGATCGCCCTGAAGTAACCCCACAATGGGGTCATTCATCAACTGGCGGGCTTGGTCAAGCCATTCAGCCGTCGGCCAAACATACTGTTCTTCCGCCAGCGGCACACCTGGCGCAACTTCTTCAGTCCTCACCAAGTACTCATCTGAACGAATCGGCGTGATTGACAGGTGAAATTCTTGGGTCATTGCTCTAGCACCCTCCCCAGGATTAACGCAGATATAAGCGATCGCCAAACCATCAACAAAACCTGTAGCTCGGGCGATTCATCGCCTGATCTTTATCTTCACGCGAAGTGGTGGAGAATCCGAGAATTTTCAAAGTTTTTAGTAATGCCCAGTTAGTGATGCCCAGACTTAGCGATGCCTAGTACTCCACGGCATAAGTCTCGATACCGGCCTGCCCTCATCCCCCAACCCCTTCTCCCAAAACCGGGAGAAGGGGAGCGAGCGGTTTGAAGTCCCTCTCCCAAGTTTGGGAGAGGGATTTAGGG
>JAYKJC010000571.1:0-6122 GCA_035285885.1 Leptolyngbyaceae cyanobacterium
GGTTGATTCGACAGCTTCGAGGGGGTTAGCCAGATGAGATGATTCGACCGTCTGAGTGGACTCAATAGACTGAGTGGACTCAGCAGAACGGGTGGCCTCGGCAGGGGTCAGCTCGACCACCTGCGTAGACTCGGCAGCCTGAACGGGTTCAGCGAGCTGAGTGGACTCGATAGATTGAACAGGCTCGACTAATTCTTCTGGCTCAACCGTGGAAGATGCTGAGAGTACCGGATCGAGGGGTGGCTCAGTTTCGACTGGCGACAGGCTCATCTCCGTCATGGGAGATGCATTGGGTAGGGGGAAAGGGGCGATCGCCCCTGCTGCCTCTTCTTCAACGTTTAATGCTGGCTCACCAGAAGATTCTGACTCAATGGCGGATTCTGGCTCACTGGAAGATTCTGGCTCAAGGTACACTTCGGGCTCACTGCTTACCTGTGGCTCACTGGAAGATTCTGAATCGAGGTCTTCTGCTGCTTCATCAATGCGAGGAATGCCTGACAGCACGGTTAACGGAAGATCACTTTTATACGCCTGTGGCTCATGGGTTGCGACTTCAGAATTAGCGTGTCCATTAGCAGCACCATTCTCCGGCAAAGAAAGAGCCGTGGGGACAATGGATGCCTGTGGTGGTAAAAGAGCATCGGATGTCGAGGAGTTTGACTGGGAAGAGGAAACGGTGCTGAAGCTAGACGGGCTCCAACCTCCATTCACAGTTGCATCCATCGATGCAGACGGCTCAATGCCCAGCAGCCGTTTGACATCAAACAGAGCATCCTGAGCGCTCTTGTAGCGATCCTTGAAGTGGTAGCACACCATTCGAGTCAAAATGGCCGCCAACTCAGCACTAATCTGGGAAGCTGAGTTACGCCATATCAATTCTCCAGTTTGGTTATCTTCTTGAAATTGATTGGGGTTCAACCCAGTAGCCGCCTGAATGCCGATGATGCCTAAGGAATACACATCGCTGCTGAGGCGGGGCTTGCCGCGCGATTGCTCAGTCGCCATGTAGCCAATGGTGCCAATCGAAATGGTGCGAGTAATTTGGTGTTCATTCTGCGCAAGCAGCTCGCTCCGGATTTGTTTAACAGAACCAAAATCCACCAGAACAATTTTTTGATCCTGATATCGTCGCAGCAAATTATCCGGTTTGATGTCCCGGTGAATCACTCCACAGTCATGCACAAACACCAGAATCTTCAGCACTTCGTGCAGGAGGCGAATGATTCGGGGCTCATTCCACGGCTGCCCTGGGATAATTTCTCGTGAGATGGGGTGTCCGTTGACGAGTTCTTGAACGAGATAGAATTCTGCGTTGTCTTCAAAATAGGCCAGAAGCCGAGGAATCTGGTCGTGGTGGCCCAGTCGCTCTAGCGTCACGGCTTCCATCTGGAAGAGCCGTCGAGCATTGTCTAGAAATTCTTTCTCGTGGCTTGCAGGTGTCAGGTGCTTAACCAGACATTTGGGGTTGCCTGGACGACGCGTATCTTCCGCAATATAGGTTTGACCAAACCCACCTTTTGAAAGCGTTTCAAGAACACGATATCGATGATCTAGTAGTACACCCAACATTTGCCTATCCTTCAGACTCGATTCTTCAGGAACAATGAAGTTTTCTCCCGACTTACAGCGCTATGCGCGTTAGTTAAGTACAGCTGTGTGGGGCGCGGTGCGCCCCACACAGCTGTTTTTGTGCTTAACGCGTTTGCAAACCGCTATAACCACTACGCATGGCGCAATATACTTCCACCACAATTATGGTGCTTGACTCGCCATCGTGCATGACTCTGCTACATACAAACATAATTTCATTACGAACATTGCCTTAAGAATGTTTGGACGAAGAAGTCTGGTGACATCCAAAGATTCTTGCTTATACCCAATTTAATGTGAACTTGCAATCAATGAACCCGAGGTAGGCAAGGGGCTTAAGCCCCTTGTTTTTCCTTGTTCCCAGCGTCTCGCTGGGAATGCCCACGAGAGCCTCTGGCTCCCGTTCACATTGGAGCCAGAGGCTCCCGCAACGGTTCCCTGCCAGAAACAGGGAACCAGAGACAGGGAACCAGAAACAGGGAACCAGAAATTAGAGAACGCTAAACACATACCTGAGAAAACTGCGAATCCCAATCGCCATAAGGATTAAACGACGGGTTTGAAGTAGGTGAGGGTCACCTGGTTCCGCTGATCTTGGCCGATTTTTAACTGGTCACCGTCCTTCAGAAGATAGCCGTCTTTGGGGGTGATGCGTTTGCCGTTGATGAAGAGGCCGTTGCTGCTTCCGGTGGAGCGATCGCCATCATAGATGCGATACTCACTGCCTTCTCGCTGAATCGTGGCATGGCAGCGAGAAATCACCGTCCAGCCATTTTCTGGCACCGCAATGTCAGACCAGGCGCGATCGCGCCCAAACTGATGGGTGTCTCTTTCTAAGGTGAGTTCCAGTACTTCCCCTTGAGGATTTTTGAGCTCAATGTAGGGGTGCAGGGTCATCACCGTGGCCTGAGGTGCTGCACTCATGGTGGTTGCAGGGCTATAGACTCCTGTCGGTGCAGGGATGTTGCCGTTGCCATTCTGCGGGGTGGTGTCTGGAGAAGAGTAGGGGCGATCGCCCAATCCACTGCGCGTTGCAGTGTAGGGCGTCGAAGTCGGTTTCCCAAACCCCTGATTAAACTTTTTCTTCATCAAGAAGTATGCACCCGCACCAATTGCCGCCAGCACTCCGACAAACCCACCTCCGATGAACAAAATGTTTGCAGCCGCGCTAGGTTTATTGGCTTCGCTGTCTTGAATGAGACGATCAATTTCTGAATGTTCAGGAAACATGTTCCTGATTTTTTGAAAGGTTAGTGTTGCTCGTCGATAATCTCCATTCCAGTAGTAATCCAGTCCTTTTCGGTACAAGACATTCACTTCGCCTTCTTCGTTTGCAACCCCTGCTGGCCCCAAATATTCTCTAATTGTGTTGGTCGGAATTGCAAATCCGGGGCCCGATTGTTCAGCCGCCATCAAGGTTTTAAATGCGACAATGCCAATCACTTCGCCTTGATGATTAATAACAGGCCCGCCTGAATTGCCAGCAGATATATCGGCGTTAATTTGCAGCACGTCAACACCTGCACCTGTTTCTTTGCCAATCGCAGACACCCGTCCATCATTGACTGTTACTTGGAGTTTTGATTCCAACGTTGATTCGTTAAAATCTGCAACTGCGGGGTATCCAAATGCAATCACTTCTTCTTGTAAGTTAACGCTATCGTCGCTGGCTAACAGCAACGAGGGCGCATTAGAAACCTGAATTTTAATAATTGCAACATCTTTGCCATTGGAATCAGATGTATTGGAAATTGGTTTACCAAATGACTTGATGTCAAACGCAAAGGCGTCACCACTTGGCAAGAGCACCATATTGATAGGAGATACGTTGTCAAGGCGACTTCCTTCCTTAATTTGCTCTTCCGAGAGTCTGTCACCTTCAGCTACATTCGCGTTAATTTCTCTGAAAATCGAGATCCCTTTTTCTAACAGTTGCTCTTCACAGGTCTGATGTTCATTTTCAGTGTGACTGACGACATGGGCATTAGTTGCAATATAGCCATCAGGATGAATGAAAAAACCGCTTCCACTATTCAACACACTCACAGGTTGACGAACATAGTACGTGCCATTAACTGTGAACTCTCCTTGACAGCCATCAAAAATTCGTAAGATTGAAGGTTTGACATATTCTGAGAGTCGAGTGTTGATGTCTTGGGGTTGGCTTTGGGCGATCGCCCGCTCGACCACTGGGGCAATGGCGATCGCAGCAACACATGATGCTAACGCGGTAGATACAAAGTAACGATACATTGGGCTCTGACCTCCTCTCGGTTTGCTCGGGTTAAACAGATAGTGAGAATGAACGACTTCAGGAAGCTGGAAAAAGACACTGAAAATTCCTTGTCGAAATCAAATGATGTTCGCGTCAAGGTTGTTTCTGACTAAAACAAATTCTAATGTGGTATTACGGATTGATCCTTGAAATTTTTCTTGAAAGGTTAAGGTCTTGTCGATCTTGCTTTCATCAATCGTCTCGATAAGAATAAAACTACTGCCCTCATGAGATACCACAATGACTAAAATTGCGCTGCTCATTGGGATCAACCACTATGGCGATGGTCTACCTGCCCTAACGAAGCCTCATCACGATGTTGAGGCGATCGCCCGTGTCCTCTCTCACCCCAAGATGGGAGCCTTCACTGACGTTAAAAAACTGCTCGATCCAACGCCTCAGGTCATGAGTGAAGCGATTGAGCGCGTCTTTAGTCATCGCAAACGAGACGACTTGGTGCTTCTGTTCTTCTCAGGGCACGGCATCAAGGACGAGAGTGGGCGGCTCTACCTGGGCACTACTATCACCCGCAAAGATGATCGCGGAACGCTGGTTCGCTCGTCGGCCATTCCCGCGAGCTTCGTCCAAGACATTATGAGCAATAGCCGATCGCGCCATCAGGTGGTCGTTCTCGATTGCTGCTACAGCGGGGCGTTTGCCGAAGGCATGAGAGCCAAAGATGACGGTGCTGTCGGCATTCAGACGCAGCTCAGCGGAGAAGGGCGAGTCGTTTTGACCTCCTCCAGTTCCACTCAATATTCTTTTGAACAAGACAGCGGCGACTGTTCGATTTACACCCGATATCTCCTAGAAGGCATTGAGACTGGGGCGGCGGATTTGGACAACGATGGCGTCGTTGCTGTGGACGAACTGCATGAATATGCCCGTCGCAAAGTGCGTGAGATTTCCCCCGCGATGAAGCCAGAAATCTATGCGGTGAAAGAGGGCTTCAAGATTTTGCTGACGCAGGTGCCTATGGATGCGCCAGAGCTGAAAGCGTTGCGCTATCGCAAAGAAGTGGAGCGGTTTGCGCGACGGGGAACGATTTCCGAGATTGGAAAGAGTGCCTTAGCAGAATTGCAAAAGCAACTCGAACTACCGGGCGAAACGGCAGAAACCATCATCAGCCAGGTTTTGAAGCCCCATCAGCAATATCAGGAGAAATTGCATCGCTATGAACAGGCGTTTAGTGGGGCACTCCAGCGAGAAGAGGTAATTAGCGATGCGACCCGAGAAGATTTGACCCAGTTTCACAATGTATTAGGGCTGAGGCGCGAAGATGTAGAGCTGATCGAAGCGGAAGCCCTTTCTCGTCGTCGTGCGGCGGTTACAGAGGGACAGCAGCGGCAACTCGCGGAGCTGTATGCTCAAGCCTTGAACGATATTCGAAATGAGGAATGGTCGGAGGCGATCGCCCGACTCCAAAGGATTCTCGACCAAGCCCCCACCTATGAAGATGCGATCGCCCAGCGTCAGGTGGCTCAACGCCAACAAGAATTAGCGGATCTGTATGCAGCGGCGATGCGGGCCTATGACTGTCAGGCATGGGCGGAAGCCGTGAAGCGACTGAAGATGGTTGCTGTCAAAGATGCAGGCTATCGAGATGTGCAGGCGAAGCTGGCGATCGCCCGTCGCGAACGAGATACCCAACAATGGCAGCGGATGGTGGAGCCCGTAGCGCAGATATCCCTTGACATCGCTGGAGAGCAACACAGTCATCCCCCTAAGAAGCCGCAGACTGGAGTCTCGCCCTATGCATCGTCGCGACCTCTCAGCAACTCCCGCCAGGATCTTTTGCTGTTCACCGCACTGATGATTGCAGCATGGGCCATTCTCGGGCTCTTGGGCTGGATCTTCTCACAAAGCATGCAGGAGATGCCAAGCTTCGTCATTCCGTTAGCGCTGATCGGCTTATTTGGAGGCATGATTAACGGCGGCGTGATCTGGTTGTCGCTCCAGCGTCCGGGACAGTCGCTTCAAATCGCGCAGGCCGGACTGTTTCTAGGTGCGGGTGGTGTTCTAGGAGCGATTGTTTGGGCCATGTCTGAGTACTTAATTGTCGATCAGCAACTCAACGAAATGCGGGTAGGCGCTGGGGCGATCGTGGGTGCGACTATTGCAGCGGTGTTGGGAACTGGCATTTTGTGGTGGCTGAGTCTTCGGAATCAAAAATCCTCGACTTAACCCCTACAACGATCGTGCCTAATCACAACTTGGCAAACTTCTCTAATTGCAACGAATAAAAGGGGGTTTTGGG
>JAYKJC010000572.1:0-3020 GCA_035285885.1 Leptolyngbyaceae cyanobacterium
CACGGTGGCATCGACAGACTTCACATGGGTCACCTGAGCCCCGGTGATGACATCGACCCCAAGCGCCTCTAGCTTTGCCAGTACCCACTGGGCACTGTCCCAGTCTTCGTGATGCAGAAACTGAGGATGTTCCATCAACACTGTCACGGCCATCCCGCTGATGGCTAGAGCATGGGCGAGTTCAATGCTGCGGGAGGGCTCACCGATAATCGCAATTCGACTGGTTGAAGGGAGCGATCGCCCCCACAGCGTCTCCACCGTTAAATAGGGGACATCCAAATTGGCGACATCGGGCACCCCAGGAATCGATGGAATCATGGGGCGGGATGCGGGAGCCAATAGATAGGCATGGGACCGGAGCAGGCGTCCATTCACCACCACTCCGAAGTGGGGTCGCCGACAAAATTCTCCTGTTTCACAGTCGCCGTGTCCGATCACGACATCCACCCCTTGAGCGGTGAGCGCATCGAGGGAACACTCACGAAGAAGCTGGGCGAGGGGAGGGTGCTCGGTGGGAGGGTAGCTTTCTCCAAGAATCACGGGTGCGGATGCAGAGGGATGGAGAGACGCAGAGGAGTCCGTGCCGTCTGACGTATCGGTTGGTGTGTTGCATCGGTGGAGTGCAGCGATCGCCCGTCGCTGGGCTATCACTTGAAGTTGTTGGGCGATCGCCCCATCCAAATCAATCCCGGAGTAGGATGTTTGGAAAGAATACGGCTCAATCAACGCCACCCGTGCGTGAAAACACCGGGCAAAAGCCGCCGCATAACGAGCGGTCAGGCTGCCTCCGAGTATGACCAAGTTATAATCAACCGTCATTAATTATTTCCAATCATCCTTACTTGTTTACCACTCCCCCGAAATTTGTGTAAGATTCCTTCCAGGAAACGATGCAAATTTCCGTAAAAAGTGGGTAGACAGCTTAACATCGACTATTCTGTTTAAGGTTAGGCGTGTTTTGCATAGAAAAGGGCGATCGCTGACGTGCGGTGCGGCTCGTTGGCATAGTAACGATTAAGGCTGACCAAGAAAGTTATGTCATACAGAAACGCTGCTATTTGGAGAAAAAGGATTCTCCTTGTGGGACTCGGGCTAACGGCTTTAGCGATTGTTGAAGTCAAAACTTCTGCGTTTGGGGCACAAGATATTATCGGGACACAGGCTATCGGGACACAGGATACGGTTGAGGGCGATCGCACGGCTGATCTGATGCCTGAAGCCACTGTACGGCCAGCTCCCGATATCGATGCTCCTGTTCCCGCACAAGAAGCGCTCATTGCAGACGCTCCCCAAACCGATTCATTCACAACGCTGACCTCCGCAGAGATAGAGGCGAATGCCGTAAGTCGTTCTCAAGCGTCACAGGCGTCAGAAGCTTCAGAAAAGGCCGTCGCTGTTGAAAGCACCGCCAATGACAGCGCTACCTCGCCCAGCGTAGCCGACTTTTCAAATCAAGAATTAGCCCTTGCAGCATGGGCCGGAGCTTCATTCCCCGTGGAGAACTTCCAGGCATACACGTCACCGTTTGGTTATCGCCAAGCTCCAGACGGTAGCTATCGACGGGAATTCCACTACGGGCTTGATATTGCTGCGCCCCAGGGCAGCTACATTCGCAGTTGGTGGTCGGGCACAGTTCTCGAAATTACAGATAACACTAACTGTGGAACCTCAATTGTGGTTCAGTCTGGAGCGTGGGTTCACATTTACTGCCACATGCAGGGCCGTGCAGGAACCAGTCAGGGGCGACGATACCTGAATGATCCCAGCTCTGGGCTGCAAATTTGGGAAGGTCAGTCGATTCGAGCGGGCGATCGCATTGGTCGTGTGGGAATGACGGGGCGCACCACCGGGCCACACCTCCATTGGGGCTTGAAGTACAACGGAAACTGGGTTGATCCCGCATGGGTTATTCGTGCGATGGCCGTCAGCCAACGCGCCTCAGCTCAGTAGGGAGAGTCTAAGAAGGCTCGAATAACTGCTGAGTTACTGTAGTGAGAACGCTCAGGCTTGTCAGCGATCCCCGGATGAGCCGAATCGCACCCATGGGTTTCTGAAAGAATGCTGCCATCATGGGCAGGGGTTTCAAGTCGCCATCCGGTGAGATCGCTGAGTTGATATTGGGGACATCGTGGGTGCAGTTATCGCTAATCACTCGTAACACACTTCCTTGCAGTCCGTGGGTTTGGCAAAATTGCAACAGGCTGTAGCCTTCCATATCCACGACGGATGCTCCTGATCGTTGGTGGAGCAGAGCCTTCTCACAGGCTGTACTGATAACGGAGTGACTCGTCACCCCTCGGACTCGACTTGCCCGCTGCTGGAGACGGTCGTCTGCCCAGTCCAGTAAGGCTGGAGCACTGGTTAAGGCGACGGGCTGGGGTTCCCAGTCAGGCACACAGGTTTCGAACAGGGCGATCGCCCCAATCGTCAGGTCTGGCACAAGGCTTCCTCCCAAGCCCATCAGCATCACCTGGGCGTTCAAGGGAATTCGTTGCTCTCGGTGAAAGGCTTGAAGTCGCTGACTCACTGATTCTGGCCCAATGGGCAGAGGCATAACGGTTGGCAAAACAGAATCGGGGTTCTTCTGGGCGACTCGGCTTAATCCGTTCAGAACGGCTCGGTGCTCTGCACCTTGCGGCACCACAAGGAGTGTGGTCTCATTGGCTCGACTCATCGGCTCGACACCGATCCTACGCTCATCGTCCATCTCATTGTGCTTGTATCCTCTCTTTGGAACTTAACCAGCGCATAACGCCATATCTTCTTGCGAATCCCGATGGATGTCTATCATCTAATCCACACAACTGGGAAAACTAGAGAAGTTTGCCCCGTCGTACAGCCAACCGTTGACAACTCGTTTAGAATTTGAATCTACCTTGGAGTAGTTCTCAGGAACGAAGATTCAATTTCTGTAGCGGTCTGCGATCGCTGCTGCCCTCGTATCAGATTGTCGTTGTGAGCGCGTTTATGGATCGCCAACGCTATTCCTCTCGTGATGAGCTGGGCCTTCGGCCACAGCC
>JAYKJC010000573.1:0-7187 GCA_035285885.1 Leptolyngbyaceae cyanobacterium
TAAGAAATTTAGTTTAAGAAAACTAATACCTAAGTTTGAGAAAGTTAATATCAACTTTCTATATGGTAATGTACGACACTTTCTGATGGAAAACATCCGCAAATAAGGGCAAAATGTTGCGAAAATGCAACAAAGAGACTGGGCTGATGCGTTAAATCTCTTTACATTTGCGGGTTCTGGGCGATCGCCCTTATCGCATAGAAAATTAGAATCTTAATGTTTCAGGGTGATATTTCAGGTGAATCTTAAGATTTCAGCGACGAAGACCCACCAATGTCATCGTTATGGCCATGGAAATTATCGTGAAAGAGGGGGCGATCGCCTGATTGTTGCATCAGGGCACAGTAGAACCCCGGCGATGCAGGGTTCTACACACAAGCCTGAGCCCACAGGGCTATAGAGAGAATGTGAAGACACTAATCGTCATCATCATCCTGCACATCCTGCACCCAGACAGACACAGAACCACCGTTACAGCGAAATTCTGCCCATCCCCAGTCATTGGTATAAATCGGCTCTGTGACATGTTGAGTCAAGTCAATGAACTTTGCTCGTGGGCGACCGACCTCCATCCACTTCGAGCCTGCATCACCATCACTCATAATGACGGCCATAGCTCTGGGATGGTCGTCATCTCCTAGCCGAGTCCAGCCAATGGTGTTGAAGTGGTCAAAGTAATCATACTGGTCGCCGTATGCAAAGTGTTTCCGGGCATAGAGCAACTTATCGATAATCCACCGATGACTCACCATGTAGATGGAATAGGTGTTGCCGTCTTTGCCGTAGTCGTCGTAATCCGCTCCGTAATAGTCGGCGTAGAAAACACAGGGATAGCCTTCTCGGCGCAGCAGAATCAAGGCATAGGCAAGGGGCTTAAACCACGGTTCTACAGGTGCTTCTAAAGCCTGCAAGGGTTGAGAATCGTGGTTCTCAACAAAGGTGACCGCGTGAGTCGGACGCTGCTGCATCACCGTTCCGTTGAGAATGGTGCGCATGTCATAGAATCCTCCGGCCTTGCTTGCATAGTGGAAGTTGTAGTGCAAGCACACGTCGAAAACCGACATCCGCCCCCCAACAGAATCGATGTACCACAGCAGCGTATTGAGATCGGGCACCCAGTATTCTCCGACAGCGAAGAGGTCTTTGCCTGCATGGCGTTCCAGATCATCCAGCCATTGCGGGAAGAACCAAGCAGAGATGTGCTTAATGGCATCAATGCGGAATCCATCAACATGGGTTTCGTCGAGATACCATTTGCCCCAGTAGGTGACTTCACCACGCACCCACTCATTCTGAAAGTCTAAGTCACAGCCCATGAGATATGCATAGTTGCCTCTCTCCAGGGCCACCTGATCATCAAAGGTTTTGCCCTCAAATAGGTAGACGGTACTTCTGTCGTCAGGATTGTAGGCGTTGTAATCGACGGCATCAAAGTGATACCAGTGCCATTCAAAGGTGGAATATTTGCCGCCTCGCCCAGGGAAATGGAAATGGGTATAAGACTCAATTTCCTGAAGACCTCCTTTGGGATGGAGACGGTCTTCTTGGGGAAAGGGGGTGGCTTTTGCTTTTTCTTTTGAGTCTCCCCCCATACGGTGATTGAGCACGGCATCGCCATACACCTGAATGCCGTTTTGATGAAGGGCGGCAACCGCATCTACATATTGCTGTTTGGTTCCATACTTTGTGCGAACTGACCCTTTTTGATCGAATTCACCCAGATCAAACATGTCATAGACGCCATAGCCGACGTCAAACCCACCACTGATGCCTTTATAGGCGGGGGGAAGCCACATCGCTGTGAAGCCAGCATCTGCGAGTTCTTGAGCAGAATTTTTAACTTTGTCCCACAGCATTCCATCGGCAGGAACATACCAATGAAAATACTGCATCATTACACCGTTGAGGTCTGCCATGGTTTAACCCTGTTTATTCAAAATGTCACGACTAAATCCGCACCTCTAAATCCACATGAAAAGCTACTGTTTCCTTTGTTCTGACGCGTAGCCTAGGCAAAAGTGTCAACGACTAACAGCTAACGAATAACAACAGGGACTCGCCTACGCAATTGCATCAGCGTCAAGACGAAAACTCAAACTTTGATGCAGTAATACGGAATGGGTATTTGTAGGAATCCAATGTCCTTCTCAATTGATACCGTAGTTGGGGCGATCGCCCAGATTTCTGCGCGATTCCTTAACCATTCACTTAACGATTCAATAGAGAGCCAATCAATAGAAAGCCAATCATGAGGAAGCGAATCAACAGGGATTGAATCAATAGGAAGCGATCGCACGTTGGGTAGATTCACGCAGCATTAGAGCTTTACGGAAAATTTAAGAATTTTAGTCCATCAAGCCACGCACAGAGACTCGAACAGAGACTCGCGAGAGAATAAAACGCCCCTGTCCCTGGGATCTTTTCTTCGTAAACTTTGCCAAGTCGTATAAGCAGGGGAAATAGCGAAAGCAGGGCTACAGAAATCACCCGATGCAATGTCATAAAACTAAGACGTAAGCAGGGGTGGGTGGGGTGGCAGTCCGCCCTGCCAACCCATTGCATAGCCAGGACTTGCGGAAGTCCTAAAAAACTTAAGGCTGAGTTTTGTTGCCTAGAGGAAGAAAGCCTCTACAATTGTTCCGAACTGCGGTGAGGGTGATTTCTGCGGTCACAGACTGTTGAATCAATGCGGATGATTCAGACTATTGAATCAATGCGGATGATTCAGACTGCTGATTCGGAGAAACCTGACCCCCGGAACGTAACGCTAAGAGAACCGTAACTCCCTATGCCACGTCGCAACGATATTCAAAAGATTTTGTTGATTGGGTCTGGTCCGATCATCATTGGCCAAGCTTGTGAGTTTGACTATTCTGGAACGCAAGCGTGTAAAGCGCTGCGCGATGAAGGCTATGAAGTCGTGCTGATCAACTCCAACCCTGCCACCATCATGACCGATCCGGAGACGGCAGATCGCACCTACATTGAGCCGCTGACTCCTGACATTGTTGAGAAGGTGATTGAGCGAGAGAAACCGGATGCGTTGTTGCCGACGATGGGCGGACAGACGGCCTTGAATTTGGCCGTGACGCTCGCCAAAAATGGCGTGTTAGACAAGCACAATGTTGAGCTGATCGGTGCGAAGCTCCCTGCCATTGAAATGGCCGAAGACCGCAAGCTCTTCAAAGAGGCGATGGAGCGCATTGGCGTGGGGGTGTGTCCGTCAGGATTGGCGCATACGATGGAGGAAGCGTGGGCGATCGCCGACCACATTGGCACCTACCCTCTCATCATCCGTCCAGCCTATACCCTCGGCGGATCTGGGGGCGGAATTGCCTATAACCAGGAGGAATTTGAGGAAATCTGTAACGCAGGTCTGGATGCCAGTCCGGTGTCTCAAATTCTTGTAGAACAGTCTTTGCTGGGATGGAAAGAATACGAGCTGGAGGTGATGCGGGATCTGGCGGATAACGTAGTGATTATCTGCTCCATCGAAAATATCGATCCCATGGGCATTCACACCGGGGACTCGATTACGGTGGCTCCGGCACAAACGCTGACAGATAAGGAGTATCAACGGCTGCGAGATGCGTCGATCAAAATCATTCGTGAAATTGGCGTGGAAACGGGCGGATCGAACATTCAGTTTGCAGTGAATCCCGTGACGGGGCAGGTGATTGTCATCGAGATGAACCCACGGGTGTCTCGCAGTTCTGCGCTGGCGTCAAAAGCCACCGGATTTCCCATCGCCAAGTTTGCAGCGAAATTGGCAGTGGGCTACACCCTGGACGAAATTCCCAATGACATTACGAAGAAAACGCCTGCCAGCTTCGAGCCGACGATTGACTACGTGGTGACCAAGATTCCTCGGTTTGCCTTTGAGAAATTTCCCGGTTCTCAATCCGTGTTGACCACCCAGATGAAGTCCGTGGGTGAAGCGATGGCCATTGGGCGGACGTTTCTAGAGTCCTTTCAGAAAGCGATGCGATCGCTCGAAACGGGACGTGCAGGCTGGGGGTGCGATCGCGACGAAAAGCTCCCGAAGCTCTCCCAAATCGGCTCTATGTTGCGGACGCCCAGCCCCGACCGAATTATGGCCGTTCGTCAAGCCCTCAAGCTGGGCATGACTATGGACGAACTCTACGAACTCACCAACATCGATCCCTGGTTTTTGGGCAAGTTTCAGCAGATTTTGGACACTGAAAAACTCCTCAAGCGAACCCCTCTGGAACATCTCACGGCGAAGCAGCTTTTTCAGATTAAGCAGCAAGGCTTTAGCGATCGCCAAATTGCCTATGCGACGAAGACCACCGAGGCCAAGGTTCGCAGCTATCGGAAGCAGCTAGGCGTGATCCCTGTGTATAAAACGGTAGACACCTGTGCCGCAGAATTCGAGGCATTGACGCCCTACTACTACTCCACCTATGAGCAACCTGTCGAGACGGTGAATGGTGGGTCTGGCGAGGACGATGAATCATCCGTTGCCATTGCAGAATCCGAGGTGCTGGCTTCTGAGAAACGTAAGGTGATGATTTTAGGGGGTGGCCCCAATCGCATCGGACAGGGAATCGAATTTGATTACTGCTGTTGCCATGCGTCTTATGCGCTCCAGGCTGACGGCTTTGAGACCATCATGGTCAACTCCAACCCGGAAACGGTTTCCACTGACTACGACACGAGCGATCGCCTTTACTTTGAGCCCCTGACCCAGGAAGACGTGCTCAACATCATCGAGGCAGAACAGCCCGAAGGGGTGATTATTCAGTTTGGCGGACAGACGCCCCTCAAGCTCGCCGTGCCCTTGCAAGCCTATCTCGCTGATCCGGCAAATGGCGCAATCACTCAGATCTGGGGAACCTCGCCGGACTCCATCGACACGGCTGAAGACCGAGAGCGGTTCGAGCAGATTTTGCGAGCACTGGACATTAAGCAGCCGCCTAACGGCCTTGCCCGCAGCTACAATGAGTCGCTTGCCATTGCCCGCGAGATTAGCTATCCCGTGGTGGTGCGCCCCAGCTATGTGCTCGGCGGACGCGCAATGGAAATTGTCTATTCTGACACTGACCTCGAACGGTACATGACCTATGCGGTGCAGGTGGAGCCCGATCACCCCATTTTGATCGACAAATTTCTTGAAAATGCGATTGAGGTGGATGTGGATGCGATCGCCGACCAAACGGGTCAAGTCGTCATCGGCGGCATCATGGAGCACATTGAACAAGCGGGTATCCACTCGGGTGACTCGGCCTGTTCTATTCCCACCACATCCCTTGCGCCCCAAGCCCTCGACATCATCCGCACCTGGACCGTCCAACTGGCGAAAGCCCTCAAAGTCGTGGGCCTGATGAACATTCAGTTTGCTGTGCAGGGCGAGCAGGTTTACATTCTAGAGGCCAATCCCCGCGCCTCCAGAACCGTCCCCTTCGTCTCCAAAGCCATCGGCGTTCCCCTGGCGAAAATGGCCGTTCGCGTCATGGCGGGCGAGTCGCTGTCCGATTTGGGATTTACCGAAGAAGTCATTCCTCCTCACATCGCGGTCAAAGAGGCGGTACTGCCCTTCGAGAAGTTTGCAGGCACAGACACGCTGTTGGGGCCTGAAATGCGCTCGACTGGCGAGGTGATGGGCATTGACACTGATTTTGGAAAAGCCTTTGCTAAAGCGGAGCTTGCGGCATCCCAGAAAATCCCCACAGAAGGAACGGTCTTTGTCTCGGTCAACGACCGTGACAAGCAAGCTGTCGTCCCCATTGTGAAGGAGTTACAAGAGCTGGGGCTCAGCATTGTGGCCACAAGTGGAACGCGGAGAGTTCTAAAAGAGCAAGGGATTGACGTTGACCTGGTGCTCAAAGTTCATGAAGGGCGACCTAACATTGTGGACTCCATGAAAAACCACCAGATTCACCTGGTCATCAACAGTCCAGCCGGGGAAACCGCCCAAGAAGACGATCGCCTGATCCGTCGAACCGCCCTTGCCTACAAGATCCCGACCATCACCACCATGGCCGGAGCACGGGCCACCGCCAGCGCCATTCGAGCCCTGAAGTCCGTCTCTCTAGACGTGAAGTCCATTCAGGAATACGTGAGTTGATGAGAGCCATGTGACTTTCACAGAGGTGTGCGGGGTGTGGCGAACGTCACGCACCTCTATTTTCCACACACCTCTATTTAGTAGTAAAACTAGGGTAAGCCCGAATCTCTTACCTTAATGAGGATGTGCCATGACCCAGGCGATTCCCCAAAACTATCGTTGGGATGACTGCGAACCTGAAACGCCGCTCCCGCCCACTGACCTCTGGAGTGATGAACCCCCCTTGGAATCAGACCTTCACCGTGAACAAATTGATCTGCTCATTCGCTTGCTGAAATGGTGGTGGCGAGAGCGGGATACGGGGTACGCATCTGGGAACATCACGATCTACTACAAAATTCAGCAACTTGAGGTCAGGGAACTCCGTAGCCCTGACTTTTTTGTAGTGATGGGAGTTGAGAAGCGCGTTAGCGAAGCTTACCAAAGGTCTCGCCGTAGCTGGATTGTTTGGGCAGAAGATGGGAAGTATCCTCATCTCATTGTTGAACTCCTCTCACGGTCAACCGCCGCAGTTGATCGGGGTGCGAAAAAACAACTCTATCAGGATACATTTCGCACGCCCGATTACGTTTGGTTTCATCCAGACACTTTAGAATTCAACGGATTTCACTTAGGGAACAGCGAATACCAGGAGATTGAACCCAACGAGCACGGATGGCTGTGGATTAAGTCCATTGGCCTGTACCTCGGTATTCGTGACCGTAAGCTTCGGTTCTTCACCCAAGAAGGGATGCTGGTGCCGCTTCCCGAAGAAGAAGAACGCCAACGGGCTGACCATGAACGTCAAAGAGCTGAGCAAGAATCTCAGAGAGCTGAGCAAGAACGCCAACGTGCCGAAGCCGCAGAAGCAGAACTAGAGCGATTGAGAGCGGAGTTGCGATCGCAACAAATACCGAATCAGGACTAGGGAGGGCGATCGCCATCTCGAACCCCCTCTGAAAACCGGGAAAGCTTGAGATAGCCGCATTTGCCATCATGCCCCACCGTAAGACAGGCATCATCACCCATCACCTTATTCCCCTAGACATAAACGCATACATTTCCCTCGCGAGATGATTAAAGGCTCTTCCAATGAAAGTATGTTAGCCAGTTGTTATCC
>JAYKJC010000574.1:0-15695 GCA_035285885.1 Leptolyngbyaceae cyanobacterium
TGGCAAGAGAAATGAAACGCACGTGGATGAATCATCCAAGCACGCAGCATGTGTTGTTAGCCGTGATGGGGGGGGTGGCGATCGCCCTCCCCCAACGGGCGATCGCCCATGGATCTCAGATTGACTATCGCGAAGTGCCAGCGGTTGAAATTCAGGCCAACTATGACACCGGGGAGCCTTTCGCCAATGCTCAAGTCAGCGTCTTTGCACCGGATGATCCGGCTGAACCGTGGTTAACTGGCACGACAGATGATCAAGGACGATTTACCTTTACACCCGATCGGGCGATCGCCGGAAACTGGGATGTTCAGGTGCGGCAGGCAGGGCATGGAGACATCGTTAGCATTCCTCTGGGCACAGCCTCAGGTTCATCCACGGTCGCGAGCACTGGGTTTGGCGCATCTCAAGCGACTTCCCCCCTGCAAAAGCTGGTGATGGTTGCGTCGGTGGTATGGGGATGTGTCGGCACGGCTTTGTTTTTCTCAGCGAGGTCGAAGAAACATGCACATTCCTGACGGCATTTTGCCTGCTCAAATTTGTGCAGCGGGATATGCGATCGCAGTTCCAGTGACATGGTTCTCTTTGAAGAAAATCAACCGCCAGCCTGACCCCTCTGCGGTCATTCCCAAAGCGGCATTGCTGACCGCGACTTTTTTCGTGGCGTCATCGATTCACATTCCTGTGCCGCCTGTCAGCGTTCATTTTGTGCTGAATGGCTTGCTGGGAGCTGTCTTGGGCTACTACGCATTCCCAGCCATTCTCATTGGTCTCTTTTTTCAAGCGGTGATTATTGGCCATGGAGGACTGACGACGCTAGGTGTGGATGCGGTGATGATGGGAGTACCAGCGCTGTTGGCCTATCATGTCTTTCAGCTTCGACATGTGCTGGGACGACGATTTAATCCTCGCTTCGCCAGCGGATTCTGTGCATTTTGGGCAGGCGTAGTGGGCATTGCGATCGCCTCCCTCATCTTCTTCACGCTCATTCTCACGACGATCCCCTCTGGATTTGACGCCACTACTGAGCGGTCAGCGATTTATGGCCTCACCCTTGCCCACATTCCCCTCGCTCTGTTAGAAGGTGCTTTCACCACAATGCTTGTCCTCTTTCTCCAGCGCGTTAAACCTGAACTGATTGATGATCCCTGGCACTCGTCCTCTTCCTCAGATTCGCCTCACAAAGATTCATCCTACGAAAAAAGCGCCACCCGCTCTTAGGAGCTTGCTCAGCAAGCAGTCCCCCTTGGAGGGAGAGTGATGCCCACCATCACCCAGCAATAAAACCGCCCAAAAATCAACCATTTGATGCGTTACGACTAACGGCTAACGCATCCTACAGCAATCCTCTCTCTCGCCACCCCACCCTCTCGCCACCCCACCCCCAGTCCTTCTAACCAGCGACCCCAGTGAATCTACAAATCGACGCTTACGCCCATCTCGATTCCGTTCTTCATCGATGGAACCCCCGGCAAAAACTGGTGGCTCTTGTGGCGTTGATCTTTGCCTTCGCAACGGTTGAGGATCTGGCATTGATTCCCGTCATGATGGGAGTCACCTTTGTGCTTTATGGGATGTCAAACCTGCCGCTTTCATTTCTGCATCATCGATTGCGGTATCCGGGGTTTTTCCTGCTGGGCATTGTGCTGCTGCTTCCCTGGTTATCGGGTGAAACGGTGATTTGGCAATGGAACGAGCTCACTCTTCGAGAAGAAGGGCTGCTTGCAGTCGTGTTGATTGCCTCTCGCTTTCTTTGCATTCTCACGGTCGGACTTGTGCTGTTGGGAACCATGCCGTTTCTGACAACGATCAAGGCGATGCGATCGCTCGGACTCCCTCCTCTCTTGGCTGATATGACGCTTTTGACCTATCGCTATCTCTACGACGTCACCTCTAACCTTGTAACGATGAAGCGGGCCATGCGGCTGCGGGGCTTTGGGCATACTCCACCGTCACAGTCGGGGCAGCGATCGCTAGCGTTCATTCCCAAGCGGCGTGATTTGCATCTTTTAGCCTCTCTCTCAGGCAGCTTATTTATTCGCAGCTATGAACAATCTGAGCATATTTACAAATCCATGCGGCTACGAGGCTACGGGCAAGCCCATCTGCGATCCCAATCAATGAATCATCATTCCCGTCCAAATCGTGCGATCGCCGCTGCCAACCCCCTACCGCCGTGGGGCGACACTCTCCTATTAGCCGTGATTTCGGCGATCGCCCTGATCATCATGGGGCTCAGCATTTTTTGAGCCACCGACTCAATCACTCTCGCAGAATTCTAGATTTCACGTCTCAGTTCTAAAACATCCTGGATTTCTGAATCCCTTCTGTCACGAGCGTCCCCTTCACCCTTTTTTTGCCTTCCGCCTTTTACTCCATGACTCAAACTCAATTTCCTCGACCCTTTGACACTCATCATTCCACTCAACACCATGGACCAACCGTGGCGATCGCCATTCATAATCTGACCTTTGCCTACTCTGACAGTGCCAAGATTCTCGATCAGGTCAATCTCAGCATTGCCACAGGCGAGCGTGTGGGCGTCATCGGCCCCAATGGCGCAGGCAAAACAACCTTATTTATGACCCTGTGTGGGGTGTTCAAGCCCTCTGAGGGAACGGTGACCGTTTTTGGTGAACCGATTGTGCCAGGACAGTTTCGCCCCGATATTGGCCTCGTCTTTCAGAACCCGGATGATCAGCTCTTTGCCTCGTCTGTGCGAGACGATGTGGCCTTTGGCCCTGAGAACATGGGGCTTTCTCAAGAAGAAATTGATGTTCGAGTGCGAGAAGCGCTGGATTTGACGGGCATGAGTCACCACGTCGATCGCCCACCGCATCACCTGTCAGGGGGCGAAAAACGCATGGTGGCGATCGCCGGAGTGATTGCAATGCTCCCCCGTCTGGTGATTTATGATGAACCGTCCGCCAACCTCGACATGCGTTCTCGGCGTCGGCTGATTCAGTTTCTCCAGACCTCTCACGAGACCATGCTGATCTCATCCCATGACCTGGAATTCATTCTGGAAGTGTGCGATCGCGTCATTCTGCTCGACGGTGGGGCGATCGTTGCAGATGGTCATCCCCGTGAGGTGATGAGCAATGCAGATTTAATGCTCGCCCACGGCCTGGAGAAACCCCATTCCCTGATTCCCCACACCGATCCCCATCACGATTAAGGGGATTGCTGATTTTTGGGATGAATTTATGTGTGGGAGTCGCGCGATGCGCGACTCCCACACATAAATTCATCCCCAGATTAAGCAACGCCCGATTAAGAGGGTGTTTGAAAAGTATTGAATGTCATGCTGTTGGCGAAGCCGCGCCATCGGCGCTACGGAGCAATAGCGAAGTGAAGCATCTCGGCGTAAAGGCTCAAAGTCCAGATTCCTCGTTGCGCTTCGCTCCTCTCGGAATGACAAATGCGACTTTTAAGGCACCCTCTAACAACCTTTACGAAAATATAGCGCTACGAGCTGACTTGGATGCCCCGCTGACGAAGCTGTTGCACGAAGAATTCCTCAAGGGTCGGACGAGCGAACTTGAGGGACACAATCGTTGCATTCATCAAGTTAAGGCTGGCCATAAAGTCATGCGGTTGTCCCTGCAAATGCCCGTGCCACAGTCCATCACGTAGCTCTAAATCAGGAATCCACTGCTTCAATACGGCCTCTTGTCCCCCTTTCACCACGACGTGATACACGTCCGCCGCTCCGAGCAGTTCTTGAATCGAGCCGAGCCGAATCAGCTCACCTTGCGCCAGAATGCCGACGCGATCGCAAATCAGCTCGACATCAGACAGAATGTGGCTGTTAAAGAAAATGGTCTTGCCCTGCTCTTTCAGCGAAAGAATAATCTCCCGAATCTGATACCGTCCCATGGGATCAAGTCCAGACATAGGTTCATCCAGAAACACCACTTCGGGATCATTGATCAGCGCTTGAGCCATACCCACCCGTTGCAACATGCCCTTGGAATATTGGCGGAGCTGCTTTTTTTGAGCGGCTGAATAGGCCAACCCCACTAATTCTAAAAGCTCAGAAATCCGTTTTTTTGTATCGTGTTTGGATAGCTGAAAAAGACCCGCCGTGTACTCCAAAAACTCCCACCCGGTCAAAAAATCATAAAAGTAGGGGTTTTCAGGCAAGTATCCAATGCGATGTTTTACCGAGCGATCGCCCAGCGGCTTTTCCAGGAGAGTGCCGTGGCCAGAGGTGAGACGAATAATGCCCAATAGCGATTTGAGCAGGGTGGTTTTGCCTGCCCCATTCGGCCCCAACAACCCAAACGTTTCGCCCGAAAAGACTTTGAGCGAGAAATTCTGCAATGTCACAACTTTCTGGTTCATCCAGAACCCTGTGCGATAGACCTTGCGCAGGTTGTGAACATCGATCACGGGTTGTGCAGGAGCAACTGACTCTGAATCAGCCTGTGGCTCAGGAGTGACGACCCTAGAGTCGTAGTGAGAGTCATAGTCAGAAGTCGAAGACTGAGGATTCATTAAACGTCCTTAAATGAAAGCCTGTCGGTTCATTACCTTTCATCATGCCCACTTTTGTGTC
Organism: Leptolyngbyaceae cyanobacterium; assembly: GCA_035285885.1. GTDB lineage: Bacteria > Cyanobacteriota > Cyanobacteriia > CAKZMO01 > CAKZMO01 > JBCCWF01. Next base: position 4,559 of record JAYKJC010000574.1, read on the forward strand.
ACTCTCAAGCAAGAACAGCTAAAATCATGCTGAAGAATTGACGGTGGCTGGATGGATCGATCAAAAGTTGTTGCGGTGATTACGGGGGCGATCGCCCTTATTCTTGGGTTTGCCTACTTGGCTGTTGTGCAGTTTTTAGACTTTCGAGGCGAAATGTTGCCCGCCCCGATTGATGTGCCAGGGATAGTGATCTCCTCTCATGGTTCTCACATCAGCTCCCTTTACAGCTTAGAACACAATGTCTAGCCCAATTTTTTTCAAATCTGTAACGTATAGGGTACCGTGATTGTCGTCCCAGGTCGAGATGAGCAGCTTAGACGACTCAATGAGGGCGATCGCCGTTGGGTTGGCAGGTCCCTCAATGCGATTCATCTCTCCCCCAATCGGATCAAGAATCACCATATGCCCCTCCTGATTCATAACCAAATATCCCCACGGGGCGGCAGCAACAAACTTGGGACTCAGAGGCACCGCAAACCGATGAATTCGAAACGGTTTTAAATCGATTTGCACAATGGAATACGTGTCATATCGATCCGTGGCCAGAAATCGATAGGGTGTCTGCGTTGGAAACACCTGTCCAATCCGGATGGGAATGGATAACGAACCGAGGCGATTGCCTCTCCGCGTAATCACTTCGATTTGAGTGCCGATGAGATGAGATGAAGGGTCATCAGGGTCAGGTGTCTTTGCAAACTGTTTCTTGTCTTTGTGGTGCTTTTTCGAAGTCTTGGTTGACTTGGGAGCATCTGAAAAAATGGCGACGTGGCGACAGTCGAGGGCGATCGCCTGGAGCAGCGAAGACGATAAGCCCGAATTTTTCAACCGAATCGGCTGAGACTGGAGCGACATCGCAATCGGTGAATGCGGCAACGGGTGAAACGTCAGCGCACTAAACCCACTTTTAGGAACAACCTGGCGCATATCTGAAATCACCGCCGCCCATGTTCCCTGAGGTTCAAGGGCAATGACGCAATCTTGCGAAAATTGATGGATGAGCGTGACCTCATCGGTGTTTACCTCTGAGTTTGCTAGAGCAATTTGATAAATGCAATGGGGAGTGACGGCATACCACGCTTGAGGCGTCCCGACAATGTCCTGAATCGGGGAAGTTGGAATGTGGATGGTATGCCACTGACTGTCTGAACGGCAATAGTGCCCGATGGCCGCCCCCCCGGCATAGCAAATCTTTCGTCCGCCACCTTTGTTTAAGCTTGGTGCGTGATTCTGGCAGGATGACGTCGATGGGCTGTCTTTCATGCCTTCTGAAACCGACGTACAGCCAAAACATTGGACGATGGTCTTAAGCGGATACTGGACATCGGATTGAAAGGAGTACGCCATGGGCACACTGCATCGCTCAATCAGAGGTTCATCCACCACCGTCAGCGGGGTGCGAAGATCAATCTGCATCGAGTCAGCCGCCTGATAAAGCGCAGACAGCATATCTTGCGCTGTCTTATATCGTCGTGCAGACAGCTTTTCTAGCGCCCCTTTAATGACGGGACGAATGGCTTCTGGAATGCTCGACGGAAAAACAACCGCCTGGTTGAGGTGCGCATCCATCAATACGCTGGGAATGCCCGAAAAAGGCCGATATCCCGCGAGCAACTCAAACAGCATGATGCCCACAGAATATAGATCTGCCGTCTGCGAGTATTGGCCATAGAAGCGTTCGGGGGCCATATAGGCCGGAGACCCGGTATTGCCGCCCTTTGAAGGCAGCAGTTCTTGGGACAGTCGCGCTACTCCAAAATCAGAAATCTTTGCTGTCCATCCTTTAGAGGTCAGCTTCAGCAGAATATTCTCTGGTTTGATATCGCAGTGGACGATGTTCTTGTGGTGGGCATGCTGCAAGCCAGTCAAGATGTCGGCAATCAGTTTTAATCCGCACGAAAGCCGCAACTGCGTCTCATCCGCCATGAGCTGCCGCAGCGTGCCACCTTCACAATAATCCATCACCAGATAGCGACCTGTTGATGTGTGCTCGATGGCTAAACAGGTCACGATGTTGGGATGCTGGAGGCTGAGCAAAAACCGTAGCTCTCTCAGAAATTGACGGGTTGGAAACCGCTGCTGCTCTAGATTTTTGAGCGCTACGAGCTTTCCAGTCGATCGGTGAACAGCACAAAATACCTGTCCAAACTGCCCCTGACCGACAAGGCCAAGCAATCGGTAGTTGGATGCATTTATAGTGATTGGGTTGGGTGCATCTACACGACTAGGCACAGCAACATTGGCAATAACAAAAACGATAGCTTAGAAGCGCTTAAATAAAAGCACTGCCATAAAAGCACTGAGATAAAAGCGCTGAGATAAAAGCGCTGAGATAAAAGCGCTAAAACTATCAGAGCTTTGAAAACATGAGCATTGTGTGCAGCAATGGGGGCACTGACACTTCGAGAACTAGCGATTCTCGACTCGATGGGGGCACGCTGAGTGGAACCTAGAGCTGAGCCATGATTTCATCATGGGCAACGCCCTGCTGCACCATTTCTTCGATGGCCTGCATCCGCTTAGTGAGACCAATCACAAAATAGTTATGCTCCATTCCCATAGATTCACAGGCCGTTTGTACGCAGCCCAACTCTCGTCCCGTCAAGTTCGAGAAAAAGGCAGTGAGCACTCCGCTTTCTAGAAAACATGAGGGTTTTGTGGATTGTTCGGCAAACTTTGCAAAGGGCGAGTTCCATGTTTTGACCACAATGAATCCACGGTCGGCATAGCTGTGATCGAGCTCAATGCGGCCCCACCCATGGGTCACCCAACATTGCTTGAGGTTTTGCAGAAATTCGACCATTGGCATATCGGCCACAGCGGTTCGGTAATACTCAGTGAGTTCTTCGCAGAACCGAGCATAGAAGTTCTTTCCCCACCAACAGCCGCAGTTAAACAACACCATCCCTGCGGCCTGCCCTGTTTCTTGCTTGAGTCCAGCGTAGATTCCCTCAATGAGTGTTGAAGGAAGGGCAAGGAGGCGATCGCCTCGACGGTTTTCCAGTAACCCCAGTTCAAGATCTCCCTGGACGTAGGAACTGCTGGAGAAGTAGTTGCTGGGAATTCGATTATCAACGAGTAAATCAGAGATGGAAATCATAGGACAGGTGCCACGAATGGGTTAAGAGAGTAGAACAACGGGCAGACATCAATCCGTTTGGGGTAGCGATGACGAATCCCGAGTGGAATGAATGACGAATACCGCCTTCACCTAAACAGCCATGATCTAAACAGCCATGATCTAAACAGCCACGGGTGCAGAATTGGGTTGGGTAAACGCCTGCTCAGCCGTTGAAAGATACGGACGCACTAAATCCAGTTGTGAAGCCGTTAATGTAGAGGCTAACTGACGACTGATGAGGGGATAAAGAGCCGCATCGATCGCCTGAGTGTTATAAACCGCATTCGTTTCTCGCAGCCAAGCCATCAATTTTTGATCTAGAATTTCAGGGTCGTTTTGCAACATCGCCATTGCCACGTATCGCATAATCAACAGCGCATTTTTCAGGCAGCGTTCCAACACCTGTTGAGATTCATTTGAGAATTGTGTTTCTAACTGATCGGCCACAGCCTGCATGAGGGTGACTTCTTTGTCGCGAAGACATCGATAGGTTTCAATTCGCTCAGGCAAGGATTCAACGTAGCTCGTTAAGACGGTCAATTCGTCTTGCTCGAGATAGCGGTTTTCCGCTGCGTCAAACATTGATTCGATTGTAGGGTGCATTGTCTAAGTCCTTTTGATTAATTCGTTTGCAGAGTGAATCAGAGTCCACCGAAGAAATCATCAAGCGTGACTTCGTCGTCTACTGTGTCGTCTCCCAACGGTAGGTCTGTCAGGGAAATGGGTTCGGCGATCGCCGGTTGCCCCTCCCATGGGAAAATATCGAAGAACTGATTGACACTCAGTTTCATATCAAGCTTCAGTAACGGTTTAGCAGTTCCGCCGGGTGCAGCATCTGGCTCAGCATGATTGCTAAACAAGTCCTGAGAATCCACGACCTGTAGGGGACGATTTTCCCAGTTCACAGACGAGAAAAATTCCTGAACAGTTGAACGAAGCCAGAGCATTTGCATACCTTTTGCTGAACCGTTCCTTTGAAGAGTCGTCATCATGTTCATGACAATCTTTCTCCTGAGCGCAACCGTTTTTCAATGTCTCGTGCAGTTGCTCCCTCATTCATCCAGAAGCCCGCCGCATCAATCCGATCCTGACCTCCGAGAAGGAATTTGCAGTAGGTTTCTCCCATGGAGTAGCACTGAATTTCGATGCAGCTCAGTTTCTTCTTCACCATTTCGGTGAAAAAGCCTGCAAACAGTCCTGCATACAGGTAACAGACGGGCTTGCCAACATCTCCCAGGGTGCGGGCAACGGCTGAGTCAAACAAGTTAATAAACATGAAGCCCTGCTTGCGATCGCCCATGTCAACTTCCCATCGGCCCCAGCCTTGAGAGGTGAAAGGCCACCACCAGGTCTCTAACAAAAACATCAGGTTCGTTTGACGTACGCCTCGATCAAATTCTTCACTGAACCAGTTTTCAAAGAAGAACGCATCTTTTTGTCCCCATTGGTACCCAATGGTGTACATCGTGGCTGCGGAGGCAGTGCCCACTTCTTCTTCTAAACCTTCGATGAGACCGATGATAAAATCTTCGCTAGTCAATACGTTGGGGCGATTGTTCCAGTCGAGAACGCTACCCGACTCAGCATTGAACTGGAAAAAATCCCTAAAACTATAGTGGTTATGTTTTTTAGGATGTTGGTCATGCAATGCATGGGTTGATGTAGTGAGAGTTGTGGACATAGTAGTGTTTTAAGGCTAATGGTCGAATGGACTAAGGCAGGTGCACGTCAAGCAATTGCGCGTAGAAGCGAATAACGGAGAGATGCATTTAATGCGAACCCTTTGAATATGGACTCAATCGTGAATGTCTCTAACATCATCAATTGACATTAACGGTGAGCGTAATGAATGACTCGCAATTCCAAAACCCTCAGTTCACTAGGGTTCAAGTCTGTACTTGGTGCTACTTTTAATATTCCCAGCCCCATTGGGTTGTAACAGGCAAAAAACGAAAAATTGTTAAGTAGTGTCGGTAGTCGTGTGTTTTCAGAGTCACCCCAATCCCTTACCTCGGAAACGAATCCCAAAGGGTCGGTGAGGTTTCTATCTTGGCCCGTAGTTCAATCATTCCCATTTAAGGAAAGTAAATTCGATGACACTCGTTCGTTCATGCATTCAATGGCTCGTCTCGTCTAAAGACAATGTATTGGAACACTTTTCGTCTCATTTATCTCATGTGTCTCAACCTGTGGGTCAACGGATTCGCAGGGGGGGAGCCATCATAGGTGTTGTCCTTGCCACGGGCACGCCTCTGTTAATGCCAAGGGTTCCGGTTGTCGCCCAGGCTGAAAATCACGAGACTGATGTGTCAAACACCCCAGCAGGGCCCCAACGTCCCATTGATCAGGTGGTGGCATGTGAATTGTTAATTGTCGGGGGCGGACTGTCTGGGGTGGCGACGGCATACGAGTCGCTGAAAGCAGGGCGTACCGTTTGCATGACAGAGCTAACCGACTGGTTTGGCGGACAAATTTCGTCTCAGGGGACGTCCGCCTTGGATGAAGCAAGAAAACAGCGATCGCAACTCTTCTACTCCAGGGGCTATAACGAACTCCGTCAGCGCATTGAAGATCACTATGGTCAGCTCAATCCTGGGGACTGCTGGGTGAGTGCGGCCTGTTTCATTCCCAGCGATGCCCATGAGATTCTCTCTGAGCAGCTTGAGGATGCGGCAGATGACGGGGATGGAGAACTGCTGTGGTTTCCCTCAACGGTGATTAAAGAAATCGAGCGGAGTGAGGATGGGCGACTGATTGAAGGGGCGATCGCCATTCAGCATCAGCCTGCTCCAGGAACAGCACCATTGAATACAGAACCCCTTTCTCACATCATCGAAGACGCCTACCGTTACGAAGATTCCGAGCGGTTCACTAAAACCATCATTCAGTTTGTGCCGCTGGAACGGGAATCCGAGGAGTCCAGTACCGCACCAACACCCTGGTACGTGATCGAAGCGACCGAAACAGGAGAAGTCATCGCCTTAGCCGATGTGCCCTACCGAGTAGGCATCGACCCCCGCACCTACCTCAATCCCTCATCCGCGAGTGAATCTGGCGATCCCTACTGCACCCAAGGCTTCACCTACACCTTCGCAATGGAGCAGACAGAAGACCCCCAAGAGCAAACAAAGCCCAGCTTCTACGACACCTATCAGCCCTATTACGGCTACGATCCCAACCCAAATCTGGCAGACTTCAATGCCGTCTTCACCTATCGCCGCATTTGGGCCCCCGATGCAGACAAGCGTACTGAGAATGTGGCCCGCTTTGGCGTCAGCATTCCGAAACCCGGTGATATTTCCATGCAGAACTGGGTCTGGGGCAACGACTATCGTCCTGGCACGGTAGAAGATAATCTCGTATACACCCGCAACCAACTTGAAGCCACCGGACAGCTCGAACCGGGCGGATGGCTCGGCGGCTTGCGCACAGAAACCCTCCGTGGTGGTGAGGAATTAGCCCTCGGCTTCTACTACTGGCTCGTCGAAGGCACCACCGACTCGCAACTGGGCGAGGGCGTGAAAGAACCCCATCCCAATCACATCTTGCTAGAGGGCTTCGATGCTCCGATGGGAACTGCCCACGGCTTGTCCAAATACCCCTACATCCGAGAAGGGCGGCGGATTATTGGACGACCATCCTATGCCCACGAAGATGGGTTTGCCGTGAACGAAATCGACATTTCCTGGCAGGACTATCGCACAGAGTTTTACCAGCAAAACTTGTCCGAAAAAACATATCGTCAGCTTTGGCAAGCCCTGGCTGGGCTGGAAGCCACAAATGCCATCCGTACGGGGGCCACTCCCGACGACATCATGCGCCGCACGCGCTCGACCATCTTCCCCGACTCCGTAGGTATTGCCCAATACGCCATCGACTTCCACCCCTGTCTGGCAGAATCTCCCCCCGAGAAACCCGGCAATATCGAACGTCCCGGTGCGCGCCAGGGGCACGGGCAAGCCTATCCGGGGCAAATTCCCCTGCGGGCGATGATTCCGCAAGAGATTGATAACCTGATCGTGGCCAGCAAAAGCATCGCGACCAGCCACGTCGCCGCCGCCGCCTATCGCGTTCACTCCTTTGAGTGGTCTGTGGGGGCAGCCGCAGGCACCACTGCCGACTTTGCTCTTGAAAAGGGAATCATGCCCTACGAGATGGTTGACGACCTTCCTCGCCTGGAACCTCAGCTGATTGAGTTGAGGCAGCGACTATCGGACAATGACAACCCCATCGCTTTCCCTAACACGTCGATTTTCAACCTCGATTGGGACGACTGGAGAGTTTGGGGCGGTTAATAGGCGTAGACTTCTACTCGCGGGTTTCAGCTAAATACTTTGAATAAATTTGCTGTTTACCCGCGATTTGTTGATACAGCCGTTCGAGTTGAGAAATATTCTGCTGGAGTGTGTATCGCTCGACGGCTCGCTGACGAGCTTTTTTGCCCAGCAGTGCCGTCAGTTCGGGGTGGTCTCGGCAGAGCGGCAGAACGGTCTCTAGCTGCGTAGAGACGCGATGGGTGCTGAGCGTGATGCCGCTGCCATTAGACAAGACTTCTCCATCTGCCCCTGCATCTGTAGCGATGCAGGCGACACCACAGGCCATGGCTTCTAATAGCGAGAGCGACAGACCTTCGACCAGCGACGGCAGCACAAAGACATCGGCTCCCCGAAGAATATCAATGCGCTGGGCTTCGTCGGCCACGAACCCTTTCCAAATGACGCCCAGGTTCTTGCCATAGGCGGACATCAACATCGGGGCGAGGGGGCCATTGCCGACCATAATCAGCCGACAATCTTTACCCATCTCGCAGTTTTTCCAGGCTCGGAGCAGGGCTTCCAGGTTCTTCTCAGGTGAGATTCTCCCCTGATACACAAACACACGTTTTGCGGATAGAGCATCTCGACTTGCGGAGAAACCTGGAAAATATTTTTCGGTATCGACGCCGTTGGGAATCACCGCAACTCTTTCTTTCGGTACCCCCAGGCGAATCAGCATATCTCGCTGGATGTACGAAAACACAATTACTCGACCGTAGTGGGATAGACACGGAGCATACACCTGATAGGTCAGGTGTTGGGTGCCAGAAGAGAAATTGAGGCGCTTGTTGTCGAAGGCTGGATGAAAAGTGGCGACCAGAGGAATTTTTAGCTCGGCACACAAATCGGGCAAGCTAAAATCCAGCGGCGACAGAGTGAGAGAAGCGTGTACTAAATCAGGCTTCAGGCGACGCAACGATTCATACAACACCTTTCCGGCCTTGGGAGACGGGATGGTATAGATCTGCGACTTGAAGAGGCACGGGATCGACACTTCATTAAGAGCCGTGCGATCGCCCTTTGCGTCTAACGGATCAAAATGAAAAAAGCTGACGCGATACCCACGCTCTAAGAGTGCATTCGTAACTTCTCGACCGTACGTAACATTTCCACAAAAGGGCGACTTTTTACCCAGCCATGCGATGTGCATTCAAGTAACTACAGACTGTCTTCAAAAGCAAATCGGGCATCTAAGAACTTATAGCGCCATGCGAGGTAGTTAAGTACAGTTACGAGTGCACTTGCTTAGAACCCTTACGGGAACTATACCAGGTTAAGAGACCTCCTGTGAGCGTGATTCCTGCCAGTCCGAGCAGCACAGTGGGTAACCCAACGAGTGTTTCAGCCACGCCTGCCAGTGCCAATGGCAAACTCAGAGCGATGTTGACGGCATTGTTTTGCAGTCCGAAAACCTTTCCTCGCTTGTTCTCAGGTGTTTGGGCTTGAATCGTAGTTTGCATGGGAATGCCCACGATCGCCGCAAAACCACCCAGCAAGCTAACGATGATGAGCGCGGGCCAGAGCTGTTGAGTGAACAACGAAAGAGTCCCCAAGCAGATGGCCATGCCGACCGAACCGATAAGACTAAGAAGCGATCGCCCCATCCGCTGACCAAACTGACCAATCATCACCGCACCTAGGGCCATGCCTAATCCCGCTGCGGCTAACAGAAAACCAAACTGGTCAGCATCAATTGTCGGGATCAACTCAGCTAAACGAACCGCCAACACTGCCAGAGCCGCAAACACTGAGAACAAAATCACCAGCTGAATGAGCGCTGACCGCACGGTGGGGTGGTCTCGAAGATACTCTAATCCCTCTTTCATATCGTCCCAGACCTCAGTGGTAGAGGGCTCTGAGATGGATTTCTCATCGGGAGCCCGAATCAGAAGCAGCACTAACCCCGCCAGGGCGTAGCACATGCCGACAAAATATTCTTTCCCGTTGGTGAGATGCAGCCCAAACTGAGCATTGATCGTATCCATGAATTGATCGGCCAATTCTAGCCCCGGTTCTCCCAGGGCAAACCCGGCAATCACCGCTGCCATCATCGTTGTGGTGTAGAGGGAGTTGGCCGACAGCAGGTTATCTCTCTCAACAAGAAGGGGAATGGTAGCCTGCTCGGCGGGAGCAAAAAACTGGGTGATGGTTGACACAAGGAAGGTGACGCCCAACAGCATGAAAAATCCGATGGGAATGGAATACATCGGACTCCAATCGGCACTCAGCCACATCAAGAGAGGCAGGGCAAATACAAAGCCAGCCCGCAGCAGATTGGTCACCACAAGAACCTGCTTTTTAGACCAACGGTCAACGAACACACCCGCCGCAAACCCAAATAAAATGGCTGGGATCGTAAATACAATCATCAAAGCAGAGACCCAACCGCTGACGCTTTGCCCAGCCCCTTGAAAGCGACTCGTGATGATTGCAATCATCAACACGAGATAAATCTTGTCGGCGATTTGCGAAAAAATCTGACCGCACCACAGAGCTAAAAAGTTGAAGTTTCGCAGAACAGGGAGAAATCCCGTTTCTGGCAGAATGGCTGAAGACTTCGAGGTGGACTCGGGTGCAGTGGATTCTGTAGCGTTCTCTGGGGAATGAGCTGGAGCCTGTTTTGCAGCGTTCTCTGGAGCATTCTCTAGAACGTTCTCTGGAGCTCCATTCTCGATAGCATTAGGGATGTGTGGAGGGTGGGAAGCTGTCGGGCAGTCTGGTTTTTCCTGTCCTTGGGAAACGCGAGAAGGACTCGATGGGTATGACTCGGTGTTAGCCGACCGTGAACAGATGCCCTCTTCGGCTCCGCTCGTCGGCGTATTGAAGCTTTGGTCAGAATCAAACGGTGTCATATCCACGACAGGTAGGGACGTTGAGACAGGGCATCGAGTCAGGCAGGGCATTCAGTCAGAGCATTGAAACAGTACGTAAGTCAACAATGCATAACGCCGGACAAAGGAATGCCCATTGAATGCTGTCACGTACTGAAGGCTGCTCACAACTCGTATGCTGCGAAGCAGGTTTCGATTAATTCAGCTGAACGGATTGTTTTCTCGAAATGATACTGAGCGTACTGTCTCAGCACTCTTTCGATCGAAAGGAGGGTACTCGCTTCAAAACCATCACTATTGTTCAAGATATCAGGTTGAGCCAGTCTCTGGAGCATTTCAACTTCTTGAGCGGTAAGCTGAATCGATCCAGCAAGGGGGTGGGAGTTGCGGCGATTACGGGGCGATCGCCCTGAGGTTGAGATGTGTGGGCGATCGCCCCGAGCTACATCCCTCGACGAGAATGGAAGGGACGAGCGGTGTGGAGATGAGACCGCATTCATAGAATCCGCACTCATAGAATCCGCATCCATAAAATTTTCATCTATAAAATCCTCGTTCACCGCATCCACATTCATGGCAGTCGAAGTAGACGCCCCTCGTGAGGAGTAGGCTGTGCGACCTTCTAACACGCGAAACGGTTGATGCCTCGAAGCTCGGTGGGGGGATGGCGCACTGGAACGTGCAGCCGATAAAGGATTTCGAGAGTCGGGGGCAATCTGTGGAGAATCGCCAGAAGACGGGTCAGAGGACGCTTCGTCCGGCATGGCATGAGCAATCAGCCCCCCCGAACTCGCATCAAAATAAGCCATCCATTCTGGATTTGACGCATCTGGAATAATAGCTTGCTGAGTCAAACAGCATCGAAAGACTTG
>JAYKJC010000575.1:0-5215 GCA_035285885.1 Leptolyngbyaceae cyanobacterium
AGGGTTTGCTTGCGCATGTAGTCATCGGGCACCTGATCCACCTTGGACTTAGACACGCTCAGGTAATATCCAAAGGTTTTATTAAACCCGACCCGCAGGGTTGAAATGCCCGTGCGCTCACGCTCAATGGCTTCTAAGTTGGCAATCCACTGCTGGTCGTCTTCAATCTGAAAGCGCATGTCATCGAGCTGCACATGCACATCGGGGCGAATCAGATTGCCTTCGGTGAGGGAGAGGGGCGGATTCTCGACGAGGAAGGCATGGAGGTGATGCCCCAAATCTTCGAGATCGGGAGGAACGTGCTGAAGCGCCTGGAGGTAGGGCGATCGCGCATTCGCCACCAGATACGCCAGGTCGGGCAGCTTGACGAGAGAATCCGCAAGGGCCACCAGGTCTCGGGCATTGGCGGTTCCGGAGCCTGCCCGTCCGGTCAACCGCTCCAGATCGTAAATCTGCTTCAGCATCATCTGAACGGCCTGACGTAGCGCTCCGTCCTCAATCAGTTCTTGCAGAGTATCGAGCCGCGCATTAATCCCCTTCACATCTAGCAAGGGCTGAAGCAACCAGCGTCGCAGCGCCCGCCCGCCCATGGCAGTGACCGTCCGATCCAGGGCCCACAGCAGCGACCCGTGAAAGGTGCCGTCCCGGCAGGTCTGGGTGATTTCGAGGTTGCGCCGGGTTTGGTGATCGAGGACGAGATATTCGGTCAGGGCGTAGGTGCTGACGGGATGGAGCAGAATTTGGCTTTCTTTCTGGGTTTCTTCTAAATATTCCAGCAGTCCTCCGGAGGCGCGAACCGCCAGAGGCAGGCGCTCACAGCCCAGACCTTCGAGCGAGCGCAGCCGAAACCGCTGGAGCAGCCGCTGTCGGGCTTCGATTTGAGTGAAGGGCGCTTGGGGCCGCAGGGTGTAGCAAAAGCAGGGGGGCAAACACTCAGGCAGATGGTCAGACCGCTCACCGGGGCGCAGCAGGCTTCCTAAATCGGGCGCGTTGGTGGGCATCAGGACTTCAGAAGGCTGGAGCCGCATCAGTTCTTGCGTCAGCCCGTCTAACCCGGTGGCCTGAGTGGTGAGAAATTCTCCCGTGGAAACATCGGCATAGGCCAGCCCCCAGTGGTCTCCAGCGATGACCACCGAGACGAGAAAGTTATTCTTGCGGGCATCCAGCATCCCTTCTTCGAGAATGGTGCCGGGGGTGATGACGCGAGTGATGTCGCGCCGCACCAGTCGTCCCTGCGCCTCAGCAGGATCTTCCACCTGGTCGCAGATGGCGATCGCATAGCCCTTCTCCACCAGTTGCGCACAATACCGTTCGACCGAGTGATGGGGAATGCCCGCCAACGGAACTCGCCCCACTTCTTTTCCGGCTTCTTTACTGGTCAGCACTAACTCTAGTTCACGGGCAATGGCGATCGCATCTTGAAAGAAGGTCTCGAAAAAGTCACCAATTCGATACAGCAACAGGGCATGGGGATACTCATCCTTAATCGCCACATACTGCTGAAACATCGGCGTCAGCGCCTCTCGATTCACCTCCCGATAGTCGGCATAGCGAACCGTATGCTTCATGAGCCGCTCTGGCAGCTCCTGCAACAGGGAGTGGGGAGTCTCTGGTGATGATGATTGCGTGTAGTTGACCATATCTAATGCGAAAACACCCCATCTAACATCTACAGGACTTACGCAAGTCCTTATCTAGCGCCTTTTTGTGGATGGTGGGGGGCTGCATCCGCCATCCACAAAAAGGCATAAGCCCTAATCTAAACAGATCCGCTTGGAGGAAAGCTGTCATATAAAGTCTAGATGGTGTTAGATAAAACTCGATGTCCGAACACATGACCACCGAGCCCGACGACAAGCTATCAATGCATAGTCAATGTATTGTCGTATTGTCAGTGTAATTCTGAAAGCCAGAGTGATACGAACGCTTAGAGGAACGTGCCTCGTTCCTTAGAATACGTGAAGTAATTTGAAAACCGCTTCATCTTTGACGCTTTTCTTGACTTTGTACACTTTACCGTCATGCCTCACCCCAACCGATAAGATGGCTGACAGAAGAGGATTAGAATACGCTATGCGCTAATTTGGCTCCACATCTTCATTGCATTCAATGTTGTTTTTTGTGATAATCATTAACAATACTTGATGTAGTTATTGATAAGGCACACATACTCATGACTGGGTTTATTCGGGGATTGTTCGGGCGGAATCAAGCAAATTCAGGGAACGACAAAGAAGCATATTATCTCAATCCAGATGATGCGAAAACGTTTGGAGATATCGATTATATGCGTTCCTCTAAGACGGTAAAGCGGACGTTTGCAAAGGGAGATCCACGGGTTCGTCAAATTTCTGCTTTGAAGGATGAGGAGGTGAATGGCTCCATGTCGTCATCTTCGACATCATCGAGTGCAGGGGCACCGATCGCACAAAAGCCCTTTGGGCAGACTTCCTTCGGAGCGAAGAAAGAGGACACAACGCGTCGCGCGGCAGATTCAAATATGGATATGTTCCGCAATATGGCGAAAGAAATTCGGAAACGTTAATCACGTTCTCGCTAGACAACACAAATGAAATTTAAGAACCCAGGGGGAGATAGCAGATTGTCTGCTATCTCCCCCTGGGTTCTTTGTGGGTTGGCGCATCTCTTTTAAGGTGGGGTTAACGGGGGTTAAGCGTCGCGTGTGGCAGATGCCTCATGTAAGATGATGCGATTTCCGCCTGGATCGTAGACATACGCTTCTCGTCCGTGAGAGGCCGTGTGAATCAAACTCGGCGTCTCATAGCCAAGGTGCTGAATGTGGGCGATCGCCCCCTCCAGGTCGGTGACTTCCACACACAGACTTAACCCTGCCCCAGCGGACCTCGAAAATTCATGAATATGCGAATCCTGGGGCTTGAAGAGGCCAATCTTCATCCCAGGAAGGTGAAATTCGGCATAGCGGTTAGTCAGGTAAGGGCGGGGAGAATCCCCAAACACATCCTGATAAAACTTAACACTTGCATCAAACTCAGTAGCCGCCAATGCAACAAAGGCGTCTCGACACTCAAGGGGCATGGGCTGAACCTCTACATCATATGTCTACCCTGCCATTCACAGGATAAAGACCGAACGAACGATCGGCTGGAGCAGGCACGTGCATCTGGGGATCACTCATCGGTGGTTACTTCGATTTGTCGCTGATCATAACAATATTCATTTTTTTGTTCGTATGGATGCCACATGGCCTCCAGCTTTAGCTGATAATGTGGCCTGAAAAAATTACAAAAGGCTCTGTTTTTGTTTGATTTTGCGCTTGAAAAATTGATATGACACACGATTCTGAACAAATCACACAATCCTCACCGGACGCTGGCCAGAATGGGTCGTCGCCCGGTGGCCCGGCTCCTCAATCAGGAGGGGCGATCGCCCAGTTCTTCGACTTCGCAGAACACCAGACCACCCTGCGAGCCGAGATTCTTGCTGGAGCCACAACGTTCGTGACCATGGCCTACATCTTGGCCGTCAATCCCGGCATTCTTTCCGGGGCCATCTTCCTCCAAGAATCTGGAGACCTGTTTGGAGAGTTGGTCATGGCGACCGCCCTGTCGGCCACCATCGCCACACTCGTTATGGGATTCTACGCGAAATTACCCTTTGTCCTAGCTCCGGGCATGGGCATCAACGCCTACTTTGCCTTTACGGTGGTTCTGGGTTTGGGCATCGACTGGCGCGTAGCTCTGGCCGCTGTCTTCATCGAAGGCATTATTTTCATCTTGCTGACAATTAGCAACCTGCGGAGCAAAATCGTCGCGGCGATTCCTGAATGCATTAAGCACTCAACATCAGCGGGTATCGGTTTATTTATTGCCTACATTGCGTTGAAAAATGCCGGGATTATCGTTGCTGACGACAACACATTTACAACTCTTGGAAACCTCCATGAGGCTCCGGTGCTCGTAGCGACGATTGGAATTTTGATCACTGCTGCTTTTGTCGCACGTCGCATTACGGGCGCACTCCTGTGGGGCATTTTGGCAACGGCTCTGTTGGGCTGGATTGTGGGTGCAGCTGCTTGGCCCGAGGGGGTCGTTGGCATCCCTCCCCTCCCAGTAGATTTGTTTGGTCAGGCGTTTGTGGGCTTGGGAAGCGTCCTGAGTACCAATGTTTGGCAGTTGTTTGGCATTGTCTTTGTCATGCTGTTTGTCGATCTGTTTGATACCATCGGTACCTTGACAGGACTGGGCATGAAAGCAGGCTACATCGACCAGCAGGGAAGTTTCCCAGGCGTCGAGAAAGCGTTTATGGCCGATGCTGTGGGCACCACTGCCGGAGCTGTGCTTGGCACCTCAACGGTAACGACCTATATCGAATCCGCATCGGGCATCTCTGAAGGGGGACGGAGCGGTTTCACAGCAGTTGTTGCAGCCATCTTGTTTGCACTGTCCATTCTGTTTATTCCGCTGCTGGCCGGGATACCCGCCTTTGCCACGTCGCCAGCCCTGCTCATTGTTGGGGTACTGATGATGACAGGGGTGAACAGAATCCGCTGGGATGACCCTGCTGAGTCCATTCCGAGTTTCTTGACGATTCTGATCATGCCCCTCAGTTTCTCGATCGCGGAGGGACTGGCCATGGGACTGATCGCCTTTCCTCTGATCAAGGCGTTTCAGGGCAAGAGCCATGAGACCACCATCGGCATGTGGATTCTCGCCGCGATCTTTATTCTCAGGTTCGTGTTGGGATAGCCCTCAGATAGCTCTCAGCTTGGGTGTCGCCCAAGCTGAAGCTGCAAATGGCACTATGGTGGTTAATGGAGTGACTCCATTAACCACCTTTTTTTATTGAAAAGTGTTCGCTAGTCCTAACGCCCCAAGTCATGGAGGGCATGAATTTCGTGAGTGCAGCGGTGGGTCACGGCTTCTAACGCTTCTCGATCCGTTGATGAGGGTGGCTCAAGCGGTATCCCGATGCGCACCGTCACGGGAACGGGTTTGGGCAAGAGGCTTCCTTTTTTGACAATCTTCTCAGTACCCCACAGGCTAACGGGCAAGAGCGGGGCGTTTGCTTTGGCCGCAATCAGGGCCGCGCCGAGTTTGGGTGAGGTGATGCGAGCATCGGGGGTGCGGGTGCCTTGCAGAAAAATGCCGACGGCCCACCCCTGCTCTAATCTTTCTAACGCCGATCGGATGGCTGAGCGATCGCCCTTCCCCCGCTTGACGGGATAGGCTCCGTA
>JAYKJC010000576.1:0-2732 GCA_035285885.1 Leptolyngbyaceae cyanobacterium
GCCCCCTCAGCGCTTGCAGATCCTCAAAGGTGTCAAAGGCCAGGGATTCGGTGATGCTCACGCGGGAGTAATCGTCGGGATTAGAGGAATCTGCTGTATCCTCTTCTGATTGAGAATCTGATTGAGATGTGGATGACTGCATGGATTTCACGAGCGTTTCGAGATAGTGACGGCGATCGCCCAACGGCATTTCCCGAATATCCTGTCTGTCTTGCTCAATCAGGTCATAGGCGATGAAATAGACCGGATTCTCCGCCATCAACTTTTTCGTCACCCGCTTGCGCCCCAACCGCTTTTGCAAAGCATTAAACGGCATCGGTTTCTGGTTCTCCTGATCCCAGCACACAATTTCCCCATCGACTACATATCCATCCGACAGCCTCAGAAACGCCTCCTCCAGTTCTGGAAACTGATGGGTCACCAAATCCTCACCCCGCGACCAGATGAAGACTTCGCCCTGACGCTTAATGATTTGTGCCCGAATGCCGTCCCACTTCCACTCGGCCTGCCATTCTGCCATTGTCTCCTGAGTGAATTTCTCCTCATCCAGAGGCGACGCCAGAAAAAACGGATAGGGCTGACTGGGAGACTGTTCGGCTCCTTCCTCGCTAATTAACTGCTCGAAAAACTCGACCGTCGGCTCAAAATCTCCCATCAGCCGATGGGCCAGCACGGGTTCCGTGACCCCAGACGCGGCAGCTAGCCCCTTAATCACCAGCTTGCCAGAGACGCCTACGCGAAAGGCTCCCGTAAGAATCTTATTCAGCACAAAAATCTCGGTCGAGTCCAGCGCGGCCCACCACGACACGATGAGATGTTGAACCTCCTCATCGGTTTCTGTTTCCTTAACTTTCGGAATAATCTGCTCTAGCCATTGATGCAGCTCAATGTTCGACGCTGTTGAGCCACCCAAATCTACATCCCGCAGCAGTAGGGCAATGACCTCCGCCGAGTCGCCCACGTGTGCATAGCAGTCCTTAAACAGCCATTCTGGAATGTCTGAGATATTGAGAAACACATTCCTCAACACCGTTGACGTTACCGTGCGCTTCCGGGTCTTGCCCAGCAAAAGATAGAGTGCCCACACAGCATTTTTCGGTTCTTCGTCCTGAAAATACGCCTGCAAAGCCCCTACCTTCGCATTCGTAGACGTAGTGGAGTCGATTTCCTGGAAGAGTTGAGTAAAGCGCCGCATGTGGAATGAAATCAAGTACCTCTTATTTAGGGTAAAGCAATGTGATGGGGAGGTGGGGAGGTGGGGAGATGGGGAAATTTTCGGCTCTATTCAAGTTGTTCTGCCTAGATGCATTGCCCGAAGGGATTTCGGCAATTCGCCTGGATGGGTTTTGGCCATTCGCCCCATACAAATTCAGAGCAAATTCAGACAAGATGAATCGAGCCACTAAGAGAAGTTAAGCCTTCCTTGAGTTCTGGAAGCGAGATGAGAATTAGCGCTAGTCTGCACAGCAGAGCAGTCGATCTTGAAGTTTGGAAGGGGAATCAGCATGGCTCGAACTGTCGAAATCTTGGCGGACAAATCTGCACTCGTCCAACGGGCACTGGAAATCGTTGTGGAGCGCATCCGAGGGGCGATCGCCCAACGCGACCTGTGTACCATTGCCCTTGCTGGCGGTAGCACCCCCAAACCCCTGTATGAGGCGATCGCCACCCAAGACCTCCCCTGGGAAAAAATTCACGTGTTTTGGGGAGATGAGCGCTACGTTCCCGCTGACCACCCCGACAGCAACGAATTGATGGCTCGCACCGCATGGCTCAATCAGGTGGATATTCCCGATAGCAACATCCATGCGGTTCCTACCGATGAAGCCGACCCTGCGGTTGCTGCCGCCAAGCACGATAAGGAACTCCAAGAATTTTTCGGGGTTAGCTCTGGCGTCTTTCCTGAGTTCGACATTATTCTGCTGGGCATGGGGGATGATGGGCATACGGCCTCTTTGTTTCCTCATACTGAAGCGTTGACGGTGGGCGATCGCCTCATCACCGTGGGCAACAAAGGCGACAGCATCCGCATCACCTTCACCGCACCATTCATCAACCAGTCCCGTTGCGTCATCTTCATGGTGGCAGGCGAGAACAAGCAAGATGCACTCTCCCACGTCTTTGCAGAGGAAGACGACAGTAACCAATACCCCTCTCGTTTGATTCAACCTAAAGGCGAGTTCATCTGGCTTCTCGACCAAAGCGCAGGAGAAAACTTGGAATAAGTTTTGCGGTCATTAAGGCGATGTCTGTCAAAGAAAATACTTGCAGTCCCGCGTTTTCTCCACTTGGGAGACGCTAAGCGAATGACTTCGCTCAACGCTCACGATCTGTGGGCTTCGACTTCGCTCAGCCCACATCACCGGGTAAATTCATTCCTAGAAATCTCCTAAGTTCTGCGGCCATTAAGTTTTACGGCTAGAATGCGCCAACTGTCATTCTGTGTGGGGTGCGCTGCGCCCCACATGTCTATTTTTGGGTGAATCTATCCCCTAGGTGTGAAGCAAAGGGCGAGTGGAGTCCCACCGCTTCACGGATGTGACTGAGATGGTGCCCGTCAAGCTTGGTTTGCAGTCCTTTTAGAATGCGCCGTACCATTCCAGGCCCCTCATACACCCATCCTGTATAGGTCTGAATCAGGCAGGCTCCGGCTGTGATTTTTGCCCAGGCGTCTTCAGCCGTAAATATCCCTCCGACTCCGATAATGGGCAGGCTGCCGTGGGTATGTTGAT
>JAYKJC010000577.1:0-8588 GCA_035285885.1 Leptolyngbyaceae cyanobacterium
ATATCTCAGCGAAGATTCTCGCACCGCACCTCCGAAAGAGCTTCGTGCTCAGTTTGGAATGCCCGTTCCCGAACAGCTGAAAGAGGAAACAAAGGAGGCGCAATAGAATGGCAGGCTCTGATGCGAAATCTACAGATCAGCAAGAGAACGAACAGTCGCAAATTGTCGAAGCGGGAAAAGTGTCTCGCTGGTTGACAGAAAATGGGTTTGACCATACGAGTCTTGAGAAAGACCATTCAGGGGTAGAGATTCTCAAGGTCGATCGCGAGTTTCTCGTGCCCTTTGCAACAGCTCTCTATGCCTATGGCTTTAACTATTTGCAATGCCAGGCAGGATACGATTCTGGCCCTGGAGGAGAGTTGGTCAGCATGTATCACCTCATCAAGGTGATGGATGATTGTGATATGCCTGAAGAAGTCAGAATCAAGGTGTTTGTGCCTAGAGAAGATCCACGGGTTCCTTCCCTCTACTGGCTCTGGAAGTCTGCGGATTGGCAAGAGCGGGAAACCTACGACATGTACGGAATCGTCTTTGAAGGACATCCGGGTCTGAAGCGCATTTTAATGCCAGAAGACTGGGTGGGTTGGCCTCTGAGAAAAGATTACATTTCTCCCGACTTTTACGAGTTGCAGGACGCGTATTAGAAGGCGTTCGTGACCCTGAAAAAAACAAAAAGAAGAGGACGATGGAAGCAAGTCTGCCCATCGTCCTCTTTTTTGTGTGTAGTGCTTTGCCGTGCAAGTACGCTTTCTGAATCCACGTGACGCTTACGCCGGGTGTGCGAATCGATGATGAGCGAATCTTTTCTAAGCAAGAGGGCGATCGCCCTCTTGCTTGACTTATATGAAGGGATCAAAGTTCTCCACTTTCCTTGGGAAGACTAAGAAGACAGGTAATTCTAGAATCTGTTAATCGTTAATGTCTTATATCAGCCCAAAAGGGCATTGTAAGGGTACCTCAACCTTCATCTTTGTACGAGAGACAGGTATCCCATCCGTCGCATCTTCTGTCGTGTGAGCCGTCGAACCTAATGAGTTCTCTTTTATCCAATTTGTCCTTTGCCAGGTTCACAATCGATGTAGATAGGAGATATTGCTTCTTCAACAGGCTCTACTTCACGGCATTTCTATGAGTAGTTACCGCATTTTTGGCCTTTTATTGCAATGAACAGTTTAAACACAGGCTTTATTCTCATCGTCGATGATAATCCAGACAACATTGACATCCTTGAGCAAACGCTGAAGAGAGAAGGATATGAGGTACGAAGCACGCCAGACGGGGTTAAAGCGTTAGAACAGGTATCCGAAGAACTCCCAACTCTCATTTTGCTCGACATCATGATGCCTCATCTTGATGGATTTGAAACCTGTAGCCGACTCAAGGCCCATGAGAAAACGCAAGAAATACCCGTTATCTTCATGACTGCTCTCGCAGATGCCGAAAGCAAAATTCGTGGACTATCCCTGGGGGCCGTCGATTACATCACCAAGCCGTTTAGCCGAGGTGAGGTGTTGGCGCGAGTCAAGACTCAGTGGAGCCTCAAAAATTTAATGCAAGCGCTCAATGATCAAAATGAAGAGCTTCAAAAAGAGATCAAAAGGCGCAAATATGTAGAATCAGAACTTCGTCAGTTCAATGAGCAGCTTGAACGGGGAGTTTTGATTCGGGAGACAGAACTTCAGCAAGAAACGATTAGACTCCTCCGAACAGAGACATTGGCAGCTTGCAGGGAGCTTGCGTCAAGTGTGGTTCATGAAACCGAGGCAATTTTGCAACGTACGGCCCACATCCAGTTAAGCGACATTCAGAATAATGCTGAAGCTGTTGCTGCATCGATTCAAGAGAGTTGCGATCGCCTCCAAGCAGTTCATCAGTCTCTCGTACCATTTGCGTATGCGGCCTCGCCTAAAAAAGTCGAGCTCAACATTCATGAAATGCTGGATAACGCCCTCCTGCTGCTCAACCATCATTTTCGAGGGCACGCCAACCGACCCGACATTGAAATCGTCAAAATATACGAGACAGTTTCAAGGGTGATGGGAGATCCGAGTCAACTCAGCCAAATGCTAATGGGCGTTGTTCTGAATGCTATTGATGCATTTGATGACTATTGCCCTGAGAACCCCTCACTTGTGATTCGAACGGAACAAAAAAATACGACTCTCCTGATCCATGTTGCCGATAATGCAGGAGGAATTCCCTTAGAGGAGCAGCCTCATATTTTTGATTACGCCTATACGACAAAGCTGCAGAAATCGCACTCGGGCTTAGGGCTCTCAATGATTCATCAAATTGCAGTGGATGTCCATGGCGGGGATCTAAGCTTCGTATCGACTCCCGGAAATGGAACTGAACTGACGATATCACTGCCTTTGGAGACGGCTAACGAGTACGCTGAAGCATAAGTTCACATGTCGTAGTGTGAGATCTCGCCCGCATAGGCTGGAAGTTTGCATCAATGCGATGCGAGCTTCCCCCTGGTCTACTCGTGTTGGTGTCAGTGCGGACAGACTGTCCGTACTGACATAGAAAACTGAACAAATTGAACACACTACGGCACATTAAAAAGAAGCATCGTGTTCATAATCAATGCATTTGCCGTCGCTCCATGTTCGGCCACTTTCTTCGCATTCTTGACGACTGGTCTTAAATGGAACCGATGTTGGAAAATCAGCTTGATCTGAAAACCGTTGATTGAGTGCGCTAATGGTGAGTACCCCGGAAATCAACCCAACAGCACTTGTCGCGATTAGCGCGATGACTGCCAGGTTAACAGGCTTCCAGATTGGGTGAGCGTTACGTTCTTGTCTGATGCGTGTCGATGATCGCCGTTCCAATCCCGCAACGATGACGACATAAATCTTCTTCCGAAAAAGAGGCAATGTTAGACGAACATCAAATGGATGATTGCGCCACGTTTGGACAATCGCCTCTTCTAATGCCGCAAGCTGCTCTGCATTAAATGTAGCTAGAGTTTCTGGCGGTAATTGATGACATAAACGGACGAATGCAGGATTTTTTTGTAGTACTTTAGACATGATAGAAAGACTCAGAATTGCTCGCTAAAAATTAGAGCTTCTAAAGATTTCAGAGAGCACAATCAATTTCAGAGAGCCATCATGAAAGGTAAAGGAAGCAATGAATTCCTTTGTTTTTCTTTACACCTTATGGTAGCAAACACAACGTTGTCAGCATCGGTAAATCCCTCAGCTCTCATCTTGTGTTGGCCAGGGTTGATGGGGCGAAATTGAGACTGTGTGACGCACTTTTATAAAGAAGATCTAAAGCCGTTGAGTGTGGCAATGGAGCGTCATATGGCACCAATGGTGATGACAATATTTTTGCTTTGGAGCATTCGATTCATTAGAGCTTACGCATTGTTCTATAGGGAAGCAGTGTGCGATCGCCACTCTACATCGTAATCCTCGATGTACCGGGAGATTTGCGTACGTCCTATTCGAGTGGGTTTGATTTAGAATGGGCGGTGTCCATGATTCTCAATCCACACGAAGGCTTATGTCTGCGATCGCCTCTGCCCCTTTCTCCCCCGATGAAATTGCTGCTGAAGGTCTCAAGCCCGATGAATATGATGAGATTGTAAAGCGATTGGGGCGGCATCCCAATAAAGCAGAATTAGGTATGTTTGGGGTGATGTGGTCGGAGCATTGCTGCTATAAGAACTCGCGTCCCTTGCTGAAGCAGTTTCCTACGACGGGCGATCGCATCCTCGTGGGGCCTGGAGAAAATGCTGGAGTGGTCGATTTTGGCAACGGTCTCCATGTCGCCTTCAAGATTGAATCTCACAATCACCCCTCTGCCATCGAGCCGTTCCAGGGGGCAGCAACGGGAGTCGGAGGTATTCTGCGTGATATTTTCACCATGGGCGCACGTCCGGTTGCCGTGCTGAACTCGCTTCGATTTGGCAGTTTGGATAAGCAGGTCGGAACCTCTGCAACTACGGCTCGAACGCGACGATTGTTCAGTGGGGTTGTTGAAGGCATTGCCCACTATGGAAACTGTGTGGGGGTGCCCACGGTTGGCGGTGAAGTCTACTTCGATCCGGCCTATGCGGGCAATCCGCTGGTGAATGCCATGGCGATCGGGCTGATGGAAACCCCTGAGATTGTTAAATCTGGAGCCTCAGGTATTGGTAATCCGGTGCTTTACGTCGGTTCAACTACTGGACGGGATGGGATGGGAGGAGCCAGCTTTGCCAGTGCAGAACTGACGGATGAGTCGCTGGACGATCGCCCTGCGGTACAGGTGGGTGATCCATTTCTGGAAAAGTCACTGATTGAAGCCTGTTTAGAAGCTTTTAAGACGGGAGCGGTGGTTGCTGCGCAGGACATGGGAGCGGCAGGCATCACCTGCTCGACGTCTGAAATGGCAGCGAATGGAGGGGTGGGCATTGAGTTGGACTTGGATCAGATTCCTCACCGTGAAACAGGCATGGTGCCTTACGAATATTTGCTTTCTGAGTCTCAAGAGCGGATGTTGTTTGTGGCGCACAAGGGTCGAGAGCAGGAACTCATCGACATCTTTCATCGATGGGGACTTCATGCCGTTGTCGCAGGGACGGTGATTGAAGAGCCAATTGTTCGTATTTTGTTCGAGGGTGCGATCGCCGCTGAAATTCCAGCAACAGCCCTGGCTGACAATACCCCCGTCTATCATCGAGAATTGCTGGCTGAACCTCCTGCCTATGCCAAAGCAGCGTGGGAGTGGACGGAGGCTCAGTTGCCGCCCTGTGCGATCGCCGGATTATCCACCGGATTTTCTCAGGGAGATGGGCTTCTCAGTTGGAATGACGTTTTACTCAAGCTGCTCGACAGTCCAACCATCGCCTCAAAACAGTGGGTTTATCGTCAGTACGATCACCAGGTCCAAAACAACACGGTTCTTTTTCCCGGAGGAGCCGATGCCGCTGTGATTCGGGTTCGTCCCCAGGAGTTCAGGAGCCTATCCAACGGACAGACCCCATCAGCGGAGCATTCCGACCCTTCTACCTATCGCATGGGCATCGCTGCAACGGTGGACTGCAACGCGCGGTATGTGTACTTAAATCCCTTTGAAGGGGCAAAAATGGCTGTGGCTGAGGCCGCTCGCAATCTCAGCTGCGTTGGCGGAGAACCGATCGCCATCACTGACAACTTGAATTTCGGCAGTCCTGAAAAACCCGTAGGCTATTGGCAACTGTCAGAAGCCTGTCGAGGACTGGCAGACGCGTGCGAGGCGTTTGCCACGCCTGTGACGGGGGGCAATGTTTCTCTCTACAATGAAACTGTAGACGCTCACGGCAATCCGCAACCAATTTACCCCACGCCTGTGGTGGGAATGGTGGGTGTCGTGCAGGATGTGAGTCGAGTCTGTGGTCAGGGGTGGCATCAAGACGCGGATAGGATTTATCTCTTGGGAACGGGATGGGAGTCGGCAATCGATCAAGCCAATCAAGCCAATCAAGCCGATCAAGCTGTCGAGGGAGCTTCTACTCTCCCAACATTGGGAGGGTCAGAATATCTGGCCGTTGTCCATCAGCAGGTGGCGGGGCAGCCTCCGAGGGTGGATTATGCCTTAGAATCATCCGTTCAATTGGTGTGTCGTCATGGCATTCATCAGCAGTGGATTCGCTCGGCTCATGATTGTGCGGAAGGAGGGTTGGCGATCGCCCTGGCCGAATGCTGTATCAGCGGTAATCGGGGAGCCACCATTCAACTGCCGCTTACATCGGCTTACGAAGGACGTTGGGACACAGTTCTATTTGGTGAGTGTGGGGCACGCATCATCGTGTCTGTCTCATCGGCTCACCAGGCAGACTGGGAAGCGTATCTGAATACAGAGTTGGGCGATCGCTGGACGCTTCTGGGCCGGGTTGACGCCTCTGCTCAAGCGTTAACCATCACAACGGCAGATACTCAAGAGCTTATTCATGCCCCTTTGAAAACGATGGATGAATGTTGGCGATCGGCGATTGAACGACGCATGTCTGCCTAGAGCTTCTGGCCGATGGGAACCCTATGAAGGAGGTACCCACATTTAAGATTAAGAACACATGAAGGTGCGGTGATAAAAAGCCAGTAATTTCATGGACAGATTGACGTTCATTGATCGGCATACCCTCCAAAAATTCATTCGATCTGAGGTTCTGTAGAAATGTTGCTCAATGTTACGCTACTGTTTAGAGGGTAGGAAGCTTAACTTAAATTTAACTTTTTGTTCATCTAGCTACATTGCACCGTCAGTCGGATATTAGGTTTGAATCCAAGTTTTGAGTCCCGTTGCTACCTTTCGAATCGTCAGAAGTTATTCAAGCAGCCGTTCGCTGTGGGTATGTGGAGAACGACTGAAGACGAGCAACTGTTGACACCATCCTGTTTTAGACGCCGACGTGTCCGTACCTGTTGAAACCCTGAATCCCAAATAGGAGTTGCCTTTTCGCATGAGACTCAAGAATAACGACCCGATGTTGACTGAACAGCCTTCTCCAGAGACCACAGGGTCACCGTCACGTACGAGCCAACCCGATAAGCCTGAAGAATCATGTGGGGTGTATGGCATTTATGCTCCAGGTGAAGAGGTAGCTAAATTAACGTATTTCGGGCTATACGCACTCCAGCACCGAGGTCAAGAAGCTGCGGGTATTGCGACTTTTGAGGGCGATCGCCTGCATCTCCACAAAAACTCGGGGCTCGTTTCTCAGGTCTTCAACGAAACCGTTCTCAATCAATTAACAGGAACCCATGCGATCGGTCATACCCGCTATTCGACGACGGGGTCGAGCCGAGTCATCAACGCTCAGCCGTTTGTTGTTGAAACTCGACTTGGGCCGTTGGCTCTGGCGCATAATGGCAACTTGGTCAATGCCTATGAACTGCGGCAAGAGCTGGTTGCAGGTGGATTTTCTCCAGTTACGACGACGGATTCTGAGCTGATTGCGCTGGCGATCGCCCAGGAGGTAAATTCTGGAAAAGACTGGCTAGAAGGCGCAACTGTGGCCTTTAAGCGGTGTTCTGGAGCCTTTAGTTTAACGATTGCGACCGCTGATGGCGTCATGGGCGTGCGCGACCCTCACGGGATTCGTCCCCTGATGATTGGCTTGTTACCCATTGAAGACGCTCGCCTGGATGCATCAAAGCGATATGTGTTTTCCTCGGAGACCTGCGGACTCGACATCATCGGCGCTGAATTTCTCCGAGAAGTCGAACCGGGCGAAGCCGTATGGGTGAGTGGTGAAGGCATTTCGTCTGTGCACTGGGAGACGCCCAAACGCAAGCTCTGCGTATTTGAGATGATTTATTTTGCCCGTCCAGACAGCGTCATCAATGATGAAAGTCTCTACAGCTATCGGATGCGCATCGGTCGTCAGTTGGCCCGTGAATCTCCGGCTGATGTTGATTTAGTGATGGGCGTTCCAGATTCAGGAATTCCCGCTGCCATTGGTTTTTCGCAGGAGTCAGGCATTTCTTTTGCTGAGGGGCTCATCAAGAACCGATATGTGGGACGCACCTTCATTCAGCCCACCCAAAGCATGCGTGAAGTGGGGATTCGTGTGAAGCTCAACCCTTTAAAGGACGTGCTGGTAGGCAAACGGGTTCTGATCGTCGATGACTCGATTGTGCGCGGAACAACAAGCAAGAAAATTGTGAAGGCATTGAGGGATGCAGGCGCAACGGAAGTCCATATGCGGATTTCATCTCCTCCGGTGACGCACCCCTGTTTCTATGGCATCGATACGGATAATCAAGATCAGCTGATTGGCGCAACGAAGTCGGTCAAAGAAATTCAGGAAATTATTGGTGTGGATTCGTTGGCCTATTTGAGCTGGGAAGGCATGCTAGATGAGACGCAGGAAAATCGCGATCGCTTCTGCTCGGCGTGTTTTACAGGATGCTATCCCGTCGAAGTTCCCGAGCAAATGCAGCGATCCAAGCTGATGTTAGAGAAACAACCGCCCGCAACCGCAGCAAGTGTGTAGGATACAAGTAAGTCCTTAGACCTCAGGTTATAGCGGTTTGCAACCGCGTCAAGCACAAAAACAGCCTTGTGGGGCGCGTTGCGCCTCATAAGACTGTACTTAACCAACGCGCATAGCGCTATGAATCTCCGGGGAGCAAGGTCGGCAGTGCTCATCTTGCTTAGGCAATCCTCTTTCTGCACGAAATCATCTGGAGCGTACTCGACTGATGTTTGAGCCTGAACGACGTATCTCCATTTCTCTAACCACGCTGCTGGTGATTCCTGCGCTCATTCTTGCGGTGCTGGTGGTTTGGCAATTGCGAGGGCTGATTGTGTTGCTGATGCTGTCGTTGCTCCTGGCATCGGCGATCGCCCCCATTGTCGATACCGCTGAAAAATGGAAAGTCCCCCGCTGGTTGACCGTAATTTTCGTCTATCTAGCACTAATTGGAGGACTCACCGGAATTGGACTCCTCATTGGTCCGACGGTATTTGAGCAGCTTCAGCGCCTCATCCGCCAAGTGCCCATTTCTCTAAACAATGTGCTGACGGCCACTGAAAATTGGGTGATGACCCAAAGCAACACTCGTCCAGAATTGGTGAATCAGCTCTTTGAACAACTGATTGATATCCAG
>JAYKJC010000578.1:0-4256 GCA_035285885.1 Leptolyngbyaceae cyanobacterium
GCCTATCACCAAACAGTCGATGAACTCGCAACCAAACAGTATGAATCGCTCGGTGAGAGTCTTGACTTGATTGGCCACATCAGCGAAGTCAACATGGTGTACCTGATGCGGCAAACGAGTACAGGGACATTAAACAAAAAGCCAGACCCCTCACCCAGGGGTAAGCCTCCTAAACCTCCAGAACCGCCGCCGCCGCCGCCCAGCGTTGTCGAGAGAGCCATGAGTCGGGCTAAACAGTTTGAGATTAACGAAGAGTTCACAAAAGCAATTCAGGAATTGCGGGATGCCATTCAACTCAATCCAAAAGACGCGAGAGTTGATGAATGCTATAGTCGCCTGGGCAATATCTATCTCAAAACCAAACAGGGGACAATGGCAAAGATTCACTTCAAAAAGGCATTAGACTTAAATCCCAATAATGAAGTTGCCAAGGCCGGGATGAAACGGTTTGAGGCGACGGAGGGTAAGGGAAAGTCTCCAGACAAACCAGGGAAAGGCAATAATAGTTCCTCTAAACCTGGCAAAGGAGGATTTTTGAGTAACTTGTTCGGGAAGAAGAATTAGAGTCAAGAGTCACTAGAGTCAAGAGTCACCCTCTACATCAAACTTCTTTTCATCAAGGATCGTACTGCTCTACTTTTGGCTGTCAAAACTTGCAAACATCTCCAATGGCAACAAAGAAAAGGGGATTTGGGTCGCTCGACCCAAATCCCCTTTTTTGCGTACATTCCTTATATTGGCAATGCCACCTTTTCTATGCTTGCTGAATCTGTTGATTCTCCTGAATTCTCATTGTCTGACGCTTGAGTCTGCCGAATAAGTTGGACTTTTTTGCATCCGACGACTGTGCCACGGGATGCGCTTCTGCAAACGGAACCAGCATTTGGTCAGATTCTCGGATAACCAGTTTTCCTTCCCTCAGCGCGGTGCGCCACGCTTTGCCTGTCCGCCATGCCATTACCTTGGAACCACACCATCTTGGGTTTGCGGTGTATCCGCCGAACCCTGCTCGCAGTGCTGGATGGTTCTCAACTGGAATGGGAGTTTTCACATACACATGGTCAGCAAGCTCTACGCATTTCTGGTTGGAGCGATTAGTTGCCTTATTCATTGCTCACCTCCCGGCAGTATCAACAACGTGGTTGTCTCTCAAGAACCACCGAGATAGAGCTTTGACTCTACGAAAAAAGCGAGTATTGGGTTAAGTGTATCGACATTTAATGCTCCGATAAGCAATCATCAGCAACATTTGTTTAATGTCTCAATAGCTAATCCTCATCCCTCAAACTCGATCCTTTGCGCTCATTCGCAACTCTCATGTGGTTCTCTCGACAACGAAAACTTTTTCACCATTATAACGGCAATGTTTCGTAATGTTACAAAGCGTGATTTAAGCTTTAAATTTCAAGGTGGAGAGAGAGGCTTGAGCCTCTTGAGTCTTGATTTCTAATGATTCGTTCAGGCGAGATTGCTCTGAATGTTGCGGGAATGGGAGCAGAATGTCCGCATCTGCACAATACTTAGAGCAAACACATCAGGACTGAAAAATTTGATAGAGGTAGTACGTTGCCATCGGAATAACCGTAGCAGCGACCAGGAATCCAATCACAATGATTGTTGCGTTGTTCGTATCAGTGTCTTCGGCAGACGTAAACGTGCTTTCAGACATGACTTCGTTTTCCATTGCGGGCGGACCAGGATCGGGCTCTCCTGAGAGAACAGCGATCATCCGTTCGCTGGCATCCAGAAATGACTGGTTGTATTTGTCGCCTTCTCGCAAGGGGGCGATCGCCGTTTCTTGGGCAACGCTCTGGGCGATCGCATCGGGCATGGTTTCTGCAACCGCTGTTCCCGTGCGAATAGCAATCTTATTGGTCACTTTGTCTACGACAAGCAACACCTGATTTGCCTGCTCCTCAGGTGTGGGATACCATCGCTCAAATAGCTTGTTTGTAAAGCTATCGATGGTTTCGCCGTAGTCAAAGTGGCGAATGGTTGCCATGCGAACTTCCGTGCCCGTTTGCTCGGCAAGGTCTCGAAAATCTTTTGAGAGGCGACCTTCGTTTGCTCGGCTGATCACTTCTGCTTTATCGACAATCCAGGTATCGTCGCCTACGCCGACAAGCGGCATTTCATACAGGCTCGTTGCAAGTGCCGGAGAAGCAACGACCAGCACCGACATCAGCACGCCCAACATAGCAATAGGCACAGCTCGGAGAAAACGACTGGCGATCGCCCTAGTCGCTCCAATGGTTTTCAGGTTTAGACTCTGGATCATCCCTCTTCTGTCCTTCCTCGTGACCACCTCATTATTATAAGTGAGTCTTCACCCGTTAAATTCGGTATCACCAATGATGGGAGTTTAGCCTTCTCGTTAACCGTCTAAGTCAATGATGCCGCACCCGATGCGTCCTCCAGCATTGCCTGTGGGTTGGCCAAAGTCATCTCGATCGGCGTGGAGGATAACGGAATGTCCGGCGATCGCCCGATCATCGTTGAGAAGAGGAAGCCCTGGAACGGTTAAGGACATACGGCCAGTCCCATCGGAATAAATCACGATATTGCCCAAATCACCCACGTGGGCATCAGCATATCCTTCTGTGACTACATAGCCATGCTTAACATAGCGAGGGTTGAAGTGGCCTCCCGCAGCAGAACCTCCGTCGTCACAGCTATTAAATTCGTGGACGTGAAAGCCGTGATAGCCAACGGGAACACCGCTTAAGGAGACATCGACCTTCATGCCATCGGACATCTCCATAAATGTTGCCTCACCCAAAACCGTTCCAGAACCATCCGTGCTTTGGATGATAGCCTTGGCACTGGTCGCCGTTCCTTGAGCATTTGCAACCTGTGGCGCGTTCATGTCAAACAACAGAGCAGATAGAAGGGCGATCGCACAAACCAACAGACCCTGAATGATGTATTTCACAAATTTCCCTCGAAAATCCATATTTTGCACATCATATTACAGCCTCAATTCACTAGAATTATTGATTAGACTCAGGTCGTTAATTGTCATTAGTTAATGA
Organism: Leptolyngbyaceae cyanobacterium; assembly: GCA_035285885.1. Classification (GTDB taxonomy): domain Bacteria; phylum Cyanobacteriota; class Cyanobacteriia; order CAKZMO01; family CAKZMO01; genus JBCCWF01. The sequence goes on from JAYKJC010000578.1 coordinate 3,033, forward strand.
TAGGACTGGCACAAGTCCCTTATGAAGAATGCATTTTTGTGGAAGGTAGCAAGCCGAGCCTCCCCTTTCCTAAAGAAATGCCTAGATTCTAAAACGTAGAGTTTCCAGAAAGAAGCCGTTGCTACAAAATGGTGGCAATCAGAACCTTTAGTATTCAATTTCTAAATGTTTTGCCAAAGATTTTGCCAAAGGTTTTGCCGAATATTTTGCTGAATTTGGGTTTATTGGTGCTGCATCTATGCCACTGTCTCTGCTGAAATTTGCTCTACACAAGTCATCACATCCGACGACCACAAACCCGCATTATCGAGATGACTATCCTGAACCTCGTATGTTTCAGCAGCCGGATGAGCTGAAAGCTCGATATGATGCAGTCATTATCGGGGCTGGAGGGCATGGCCTAGCCGCAGCTTACTATCTCGCAAAGGACCACGGCATCACTAATGTCGCCGTGTTGGAGCGCAGTTACCTGGGCGGAGGAAACACCGGACGCAACACGACAATTATTCGATCCAACTACCTGACACCAGAAGGTGTAAAGTTCTACGACCAGTCTGTGACCCTCTGGCAAGATCTCTCAGAAGAGTTTGACCTGAATTTGTTTTACTCCACGCGGGGGCATTTCACCCTGGCCCATACCGATGCGTCGGTGCGAACCATGCGCTGGCGGGCAGAGGTGAACAAGCACTACGGCATCGACAGTGAATTGGTGGATGCTGACGATGTGCAGAATGCCTGTCCTCACATGGATATTTCCTGTGGCGGAGATATGCCAGTGATGGGAGCGCTGTACCACGCGCCGGGGAGTATTGCCCGCCATGATGCGGTGGCCTGGGGCTATGGTCGGGGAGCCAGTCAGCGAGGGGTGGAGCTTCATCAGCAGACGGAGGTAAAGGGCATTGAGGTGACTGCTGGTCGGGTGACGGGGGTTCATACGAATCGGGGATTTGTCGAGACTCGGAGGGTACTGTGTGCGGTGGCTGGGTTTACGCCAAGGATTCTGGAGATGGTGGGGTTGCGATCGCCCCTCTACATTCATCCCCTCCAGGCCATGGTGAGCGAACCGATGAAGCGCTGGCTGGAGCCGATTATCGTATCCGGTAGCTTGCATGTGTATGTCAGCCAAACGGCGCGGGGAGAACTGGTGATGGGAGCCTCCCTTGATCCTTATGAGCTGCATTCCACCCGATCCACGTTGGAGTTCGCGGAAGGGCTTGCTGCCCA
>JAYKJC010000579.1:0-9320 GCA_035285885.1 Leptolyngbyaceae cyanobacterium
TGCCCTCGGCTGCAATAGCTCCAGCTACGTGCAGCACGGCGATCGCCTCTCTGCTGTCGAAGACTACCATGACCTGGGAACGGCTCCCGGCTACTGTCACCATTGCCATACGGGAAAATGTCCGGTCGGTGTCACCACCCAAGACCCCATTCTCGAAAAGCGCCTGGAACCCGAAGTCGGAGCCAAATGGGTGAAGAACTACCTGCAAACCCTGAACATGGAGTTGACCACCCTCGCCCGTGCCAGTGGCAAGCAAAACGTTCATCACCTGGAGCGAGAAGACTTAGTGGCGCTAACGATTGAAGCTGCTGCGATGGCAAAAATCCCCCTCGCAGGAACCACATGGATTCCTGGACACCCAGTGGAATAATTCGAAGAAAAGTCCCCCATCTTCTCAGGTTGCTTCATTCATCTGTCCACTATCAGCGTTGTGGAGGAAAAAGTCTTGCAACGCTCTAGGATCCTTTCAGGGTAAAAGCTCGACTCCGATCATTCGGCTCTCCCTACTAGCGGACGCTGGTACAAATCGTTACTCTATATAAAGAGTTACAAAATATTAAGGATGTCCTTTAATAATCAGTGGTTTAGCACTGATTGACGCGAGACAGTGTATCGACAGCTAAAGGCGAGTTACTGATCTTGGTTTAGGACGTTCAGACTACGTATTCCCTGAGCAGTCTGAGGAGAGCAACTCAAATGTTTGAATACTTTAACGATAAATCAATTGCAGTCGTCATGTCGGCTCAACAAGAGGCTCGGCGCTTGGGGCATAGTTTTGTGGGAACAGAGCAAATATTGCTTGGGTTGCTGAACGAAGGAACGAGTGAAGCTGCAAAAGTTTTGAACAACCTGGGGCTGTCGTTGACTCAGGCGAGGCAAACAGTTGAATCAATCATTGGGCGGGGCAACGGTCGTCTCTCTACGGATATTCCGCTCACGCCCAAAACTAAGCGAGTGCTTGAACTATCGTTAGAAATCGCCCGCCAATCACAGGCTTCAGCCGTTCAGCCAGAGCATATCTTAGCCGCTGTTGTTCAAAACAAAACAAGTGTTGCCTATCGAGTGTTGGAGCAGTCTGAGCTGAATCCCGACGATATTCTTGAGCAACTTCAAAATTCTGGGCTGATTGGATCAGGTGATGCTTCAGAAGAACCGACTGCCGTCCTTGCAGGAAACGCAGACCCGTTTGGGCGATCGCCCCAGGGTCAGCGAAGAAAACAAGGAGTTCTAGATGAATTTGGCCAAGACTTGACGGCTCAGGCGCTGGAGGGATTGCTTGACCCAGTTATTGGGCGAGAAAAGGAAATTGAGCGTGTGGTTCAGATTTTGGGACGACGACGCAAGAATAACCCTGTTCTTTTGGGTGAGCCTGGCGTCGGTAAAACGGCGATCGCCGAAGGACTGGCTCAGCGCATCGCCAACCATGACGTGCCAGACAGCCTTGAGAATCAGCGGGTTATCAGCATCGACATGGCATCACTCGTCAGCGGGACTCGGTTCCGGGGTGATTTTGAGGAGCGCCTGAACGCCGTTATCGATGAAGTCACGAGAGCGGGGAACATCATTCTCGTTATCGACGAAATTCACACGCTGGTAGGCGGCGGCGTCATGGAGGGCGGCATGGACGCCGCGAACTTGCTCAAGCCTGCCCTCGCCAGAGGCGTTCTTCAGTGCATTGGAGCCACAACCCTGGACGAGTATCGTAAGTACATCGAGAAGGACGCCGCCTTAGAGCGACGTTTCCAGCCCGTGCGCGTGAATGCTCCGTCTGCTGACGAAAGCCTGGAGATTCTGCAAGGCTTGCGCCATCGATATGAGGAGCACCATCAATTGACCATCAGCGATGATGCCCTCAAGGCGGCTGTCTCGCTGTCAGACCAATTCATCGCAGACCGTCATTTGCCTGACAAGGCCATCGACCTGATGGATGAGGCAGGCTCACGGGTGCGTCTTCGTAACAGCAAGCAGTCGGGCGTCCAAGACTTGAAAAAAGAGCTGCGGACGGTTCGAAAAGAGAAGCAAGACGCTGTTTCAAAGCAAGAGTTTGATCTGGCCAGCCAGAAGCGCGATCGTGAGATGGAGCTAGAGGCAGAGATTCAAGCCAAGCTGAATGCACTCGCTGGAGACGATAGCGATACAGATTCCGTATCGCCTGTGGTGACTGAGGAAGATGTCGCCCAAGTGGTGGCGGCCTGGACCAGCATTCCCGTCCAGCGCTTGACTGAGTCTGAGTCTGCGCTGCTGATGCATCTTGAAGACACCCTTCATGAGCGAGTAATTGGTCAACATGAGGCGGTCACAGCCGTAGCACGGGCCATCCGGCGATCGCGCTCAGGTCTGAAAAACCCCAATCGTCCAATTGCGAGTCTCCTGTTTGCTGGACCTACGGGAGTTGGCAAAACCGAGTTGGCGAAGGCGATCGCCCACACCATCTTCGGCTCTGAAGACTCGATGATCCGCCTGGACATGTCAGAATTTATGGAGCGGCACACCGTCTCTAAGCTCATCGGATCACCTCCAGGATTTATGGGCTTCGACGAAGGAGGCCAGTTGACAGAAGCCGTTCGTCGTCAGCCTTACTCGGTATTGCTGATGGACGAAATTGAGAAGGCTCACCCCGATGTCTTCAACATGCTGCTGCAAATTCTAGAAGACGGTCGCCTGACCGATGCGAAGGGACGCACCGTCAGCTTCAAGAACGTGCTGATCATCATGACCTCGAACATCGGTTCGAAGGTGATTGAGAAAGGGGGGGGCGGCATGGGCTTTGATGTCAGCGAAGAAGGCTTGGATGCATCGAACTACAAGCGCATTCGCTCACTGGTTCAGGAGCAGATGAAAGACTACTTCCGACCTGAATTGATTAATCGAATCGATGAAATCATCGTCTTCCGTGCGCTTGTGCGAGATGAGGTGATGGAAATTGCCGATGTGCAGCTTCATCAAATCAATGCACGTTTGGCCGAGCAGGGCATTCACCTGACGTTGACCGAGTCCTTCAAGCAGCATCTAGTGAACGAAGGGTTCGATCCCAGCTATGGGGCACGGCCTTTGAGACGGGCGATCGCCCGTCTCATCGAAGATGCGCTAGCGGAAGCGATGCTTGCAGGTCAGGTTCAATCGGGCGATGATGTCGTGATTGATATCGACGACGATAACCAGGTCAAAATTCAGCCCGCGAAAGAGTTGGTCAGTTGTACGGCTTCGTCCATACGATAGGTTAAGCCTAAGCTCCGTCCTGGCTATCGCAGAAACATCAGTGCAGACTCGATTAGCACTGAATAGAGCGAACATAGAGCGGATATCAGGAAAGGGTTCATGCTGCTATTGCAGTATGAACCCTTTCTCTTAGGTAATTTCTAGGAAAGAATTTACCGCCAGTAGGGTGCCGTTGGCGAAGCGTAACGCACCGTGGGTTGGTAGTTTTATTTCAAGAAATCTCCTTAGAGGGTGTAGACTCGATTTTTCAGGGTTCAAGATGAATAAAAATGACAACATTTGTTTCCGTATCGTCTAAGCCCAACCATGACCTACGAACTCCATGTAACGTCCGCAAGTGAAACGCCGAGACATGAAATTGACGCACCTTATTTTTATATCGGAGAAAAGGAAGAAAACCTCCCGATTTTCAACCCTGATGGAACGGCTTTAATCGAAGAGAATGGAGAACAAAAAACGATACTGTTTGCTCCAACACATATCTATGGGCTTTACCATCAATCGGTCAATATTATTTTTGTTTTGCGACTAGATAAGCAGTTATTGATTGTGTCGAGTCAGCGATCGCCCCATATCTTTCCCTTCCCAGGAGCCTATTCTGTCTCGGTAGGAGGACATATCAAACATGGAGAAACGGCGATTGATAATGCCATTCAAGAAACAGACGAAGAACTTGGTTTAAAGCTTAGCGGGAACCGATTTATTCCTGTTGGCAATGCTCACATGGGGCATCAGGTATTTGTAAAACACTGGGAGTACACCCCCAGTCAACATCATCAGCCCATTACCATCACTCAATTTGATCCCAAAGGGGATCACTTACTTTTTTCTAACCTTGAAGATTTCCCAGAAAAAGAATTAATTGTAGACTACGTTACCTCCACTCCAGGGTCACCCTTGCTGACGCAAGCCCCCATTCCAGAGGGTCTTTTTCTTCGGAACTTCAACCGAGAATATGGCTTTTACTACGTTGTTTTACTATCCTCTGAAGAATATGAGTCACGTATCGTTAATCCCGAAGAAGTCAAATGCTCCACGCTAATTCCCTGGGATAACTTTTTCTCCTTCATCAGTCATCTCAATCATATTGCTGATGCCTTCTACACACTGACCCATGATGAGAATTTACGGCATGATTTTACCCGAAAGGTTGAGAGTTTCAAGGAGTAAAATACTTCCTTCTCGACCCATTTACGACTTGGCAAACTTCTCCAATTGCAACAAAGAAAAGAAGGTTTTGGGTGCGCGTTGTATGTGTTTAGCGTAACCCCCTCTAACTCCTCCTTCACAAGGGGGAGAATAGGAATTTCCCCCCTTGCGAAGGGGGGATTAAGGGGGGTAAAGCTCGAATCTTCGGTGCTACTGCTACTACTAAACAAGTACCGCGCGTTGCGCGCCCAAAACCCTCTTTTCTTCGTAAACTTTGCCAAGCCTCTGATATAAGGTGGGAGCACATAGGATTCGCCTTGCTGCTCACTCCGATTGGAGATTGCTATATTAATTGGGTGGCATGAATGTTGCTGAATATTTCAAAAGGTGTCGTTAGAGGACAATCAGAATTTATGGAGTTAGTAGAAGACCGTCAATCTATTCTCGATATTTCAGAAACCACGACTGAACAAGCCTTTCAGATGTTTGATGGGTTGGAACCTGTTGCTTTAGACTTTATGCTGGGTCGTTGGAGAGGGTCTGAAATCTCTACGGGCCATCCGATGGACGGGTTGCTGTCGGCGTCCAACTGGTATGGAAAAGAATTTATTGACGCGGAACACGTCCACCCCCTCTTGTTCTTGGCCAGCGATGGCAAGATCACCAAGGTTGCGCCAAACCCTGTGGCGATGGAGTGGATGCTCCGAACGCCCATCTTCAAAAATGATGCATTAAAACCGTTCCTTTCCCTGACCACGGCGCTGTTGAAGACGGAGGACAGTCAGGCTCGACTGCGCATGATGGAGTATCGAGGAAAGGTCAGTGCGACGATGATTTACGACTACTTGCCGATCAATGATGCCTTCAGAAAAATTGACGACAACTCCGTCATGGGAGTGATGGACTACAAAATCTTGCCCCAACCTTTCTTCTTCGTTCTCAAGAGAGATCTTACACCCTAGGCGATCGCCCATGCCAGTCTGTGGACTGTTCGTATGCATAGGCCACCTGGAGAACTTTCTCTTCCTGTAAGACGTTCCCAATGATTTGCAGGCCAATGGGCATGCCATCATCATCAAACCCGCAGGGGAGGCTGAGTCCCGGCAGTCCTGCCAGATTCACGGGAATCGTCATCAGGTCGAGCAAATACATGCTGAGGGGGTCTTCAGAATTGGCTCCCATTTTGAATGCGGTCGTGGGAGCCGTGGGCGAAACCAGCACATCCACGTCTTCAAAGGCTTTCTCAAAGTCTTGCTTGATCAGCGTGCGCACTTTCTGAGCCTTCAAGTAGTAGGCATCGTAATATCCAGCTGAGAGGGCATAGGTGCCAATCATGATTCGGCGCTTTACCTCAGCCCCAAAGCCCTCGGCACGAGTGCGCGTATACATCTGCATCAAGTCTTCGGTCTGCTCTTTGCGGAAACCGTACTTGACGCCATCATATCGGGCGAGGTTCGCCGACGCTTCCGATGGAGCGATGATGTAGTAGGTCGGGACTCCGTAACGGAACTTGGGACAGGTGATTTCCTTCACGGTGGCTCCCATGTCCTTGAGGTGGTCAACCGCCTGCATCACCGTTTTCTCAACGGCGGGGTCGAGTCCTTCACCGAAGGTTTCTTTGATGATGCCGACGCGAGTTCCTTTGGGGAGTTCGGGTGTGAGATTTGCCGTGTAGTCTGGAATCTCAACCTTGAGGCTAGTGGAATCTTTGGGGTCATATCCGGCGATCGCCCCCAACAAAAGAGCCGCATCCTCAACGTTGCGGGCAAACGGGCCAATCTGATCAAGGGAAGATGCGAAGGCCACCAGTCCATAGCGCGACACCAACCCATAGGTGGGCTTCATGCCAACTACCCCGCAGAAAGAGGCAGGCTGACGAATGGAGCCTCCAGTGTCAGACCCCAGCGCGACCGCACATTCTCCCGCTGCGACAGCCGCCGCAGATCCCCCAGAAGACCCGCCTGGAACCCGCTCCACATCCCAGGGATTAGAGGTGGTGTAGAACGCAGAATTCTCCGTCGAACCGCCCATGGCGAATTCGTCCAGATTCGTTTTACCCACCATCACCATTCCCGCATCAATCAGCTTTTGGGTCACCGTTGACTCATAGGGCGGAACGAAGTTCTCTAGAATGCGTGACGCACAGGTGGTGGGAATGCCCTGGGTACACATGTTGTCTTTGATGCCAATGGGAATGCCCGCAAGGGGGCCAATCGTTTCACCAGCGGCGATCGCCTCATCCACCTTACGAGCCTGTTCCAGAGCCTTATCAGCCGTGACGTGTAAAAAGCTGTGCAACGAAGGCTCTAATGCCTCAATTCTGTCGAGGGCTTCCTGGGCAATCTCGACCGCAGAGCGTTCTTTGGATGTGAGTTGTTCGTGAAGGTCACGAATGGATGCCATGCATCAACCTCTCTAGAAACAGTGACAACAAGGGTGTGGCTTGAACAGTAATTCATGCCTGAGGGGATGGTTGAAGAATTAACCGCCTTTCACTGTAATCGATTTTTCGTGAATTAAATAGGGAATGTTAGTTTCTCTTCTAGTGAAGAAGATAGTGAAGCAGCAGCCCGTAATAGAGAAGCAGCCCAGGAATTCAATCCTCTAAGCGACCGTATAAGCAAACGGAGATAAATACGCTCTTCGATACGTTGACCCACTGTCTCTCTGATATTTTGCCGTCAACTAAAATTTTTCAGTAGCCCTAAGCCGAGTCAGACAAAGTGAGCTATTCTATGGCTTGTAATTGGGTAGTGTATATAACATGACTGGGTTTAGGGTTGGTCGAAACAGTCGTCGTAGAGGACGTCGCGCTCCTGGAGTTTATAGAAAGTTAATTCTTCTCATCGTTTGCATTAGTGTTCTGCCAACCGTTGTGTTGCTGGTTATTTCATATTTTCAGGCGATCGCCTATACGCGAACCAACCTAGAGAGCATTGTTAAAAAAGCTACAGAGGAGACCGACAAGCTATTAAAAGATGCCGATACAATTTTGCATCGGAGCAACGTAGATTTGCAAAATGCGGATAGCAAAACGTCTGTCAATATTTTGCAGCGACAGATATACACCGATTTTCGATTTCGAGAAGCAGGCATCATCACTTCTGAGGGATATCTAACCCTTTCGAGTTTAGGAATTATTGATCCACCTATCCCCATATCGTTCTCTCCAAAAGCTGGGTTTAATCCCAATGAGCCTGATCTTCAAGTCTTAGGTTCTGGCAGAAGCCAAGTTATGCGAGAGGAATCCATCGCCCTGGCTTTAAAGGGAGACGAGAACATTGGAGGACTCTATCTGCTGGTTGACCCCGTTGTTCTTACATATTTTCTAGAAGCAATTCCTAATCTCGATTTGGGACCGGATGGCTATATTGCATTTATGACGAGTAATGATCGGTTACTCAGTTCAATTGGGGCTTCGCCACAAAACATTTTTGCAAGCCTACAAAACCCCTCCTCCCACGCGTTACGCAGCATCCGAACCACCGATGATAAGAAGATTACAATCGTTGGAGAAGTTAGACGCCAATGGGCACTGCGATATTGGTTACGGGAGCTAAGTATCAGTGCTCCACTCACCGTCATTATCAGCGGACTCCTGAGCTATTTCTTTATTCGCCAAGTGCACCAGTCCAACAGCCTAGACTACGAGCTAAAGTTAGGATTAGCTCAAAATGAGTTCGAAATTCATTATCAGCCAATCATCGATTTAGAAACACGACGCTGTATCGGTTCAGAAGCATTATTGCGATGGCGACATCCTCAACGAGGACTGATTTATCCTGGTCTTTTTATCCCGATAGCCGAGCAAACTGGCTTCATTCTCTCCCTCACAGAATGGCTGATTCAAAAGGTGATACAAGATCAAACCGTTCTTCAAACACGATTTCCGGACTTGTACACCTCGGTCAATCTTTCACCCACTCAACTGAACACAGGCAATATAGAGCGGCTTGTTCAAACGTTGAACACAGCGGTGGAGCAGCCTGAGCAGTTTTCTGAACAGTCTAATGTGAGGATCACCTTCGAAATTACTGAAAATAAAATTGTTGAGGCTCAAGAACAAGTCGTTCAGGATTCGATTGCTCGCCTTAAATTATGGGGAACACGTTTTGCAATCGATGATTTTGGAACTGGGTACTCGAATATTAGCTATTTGCAGAGACTAGATGTTGATCAGCTGAAATTGGATCAACTCTTCATCAGAGGACTTGAGCGGGATACAAATACAGCGCAACTTGTTGACAGCCTAATCGATTTTGGCAATCGCATGGGCTTAACACTTATTGCCGAAGGGATAGAAACTGAAAATCAGTATGAATACCTTAGAGCACGGGGCGTTCAGTATGGCCAAGGATGGCTATTTTCTAGAGCTTTACCACTTGAAGAGTTTGAGCGGTTCCTTGACTCCCAGAATACTTAAATGAGCGCGCTAGCGTTCTGGTTAAGTACGGATGTGTGGGAGTACCTCTTAATCCTCCCTTTTCGCTAGGCTAGAGAAGTGACATTTGAATTGTAGGAAATGATGCAACCCATTCATGTAATTGGCGGTGGACTGGCTGGAACAGAGGCCACCTGGCAGATTGCCCAGGCGGGAGTTCCGGTGATTCTCCATGAGATGCGTCCTGAGCGGCTAAGTCCGGCTCACCATACCGAACATGTGGCAGAACTCGTATGCAGCAACTCCTTTGGGGCACAAGCGAGCGATCGCGCCTCTGGGTTACTCCATGAAGAGTTGCGTCAACTGGGGTCGATCATCATCCACAAAGCCGATCAGCATCAGGTGCCCGCTGGGGGTGCCCTCGCCGTTGACCGGGCGGTCTTTAGTTCAGAACTGACGGAAACCCTTGCCAACCATCCCCTGATTGAACTGCGCCGGGGAGAGGTTCACCGCATTCCCACCGATAGCATCACGGTGCTGACCACAGGGCCACTGACCAGTGACGACCTGG
>JAYKJC010000580.1:0-10455 GCA_035285885.1 Leptolyngbyaceae cyanobacterium
TGGCCTGCGGTCGTCCTCTCCGCATTTGTGCTGTTGGGCAAACCCATCATGGTTGTGGGGCTCATGGGGCGGATGGGCTATCGCAAATACACCAGCGCCCTGACGGGGCTGTCCCTCAGTCAAATTAGCGAATTCTCACTGATTCTGGCGGCTTTGGGCGTCAGCCTGGGACACATCGGGGATGAGGTGTTGGGCCTGATTACCCTGGTGGGGCTGATCACCATGGCGGTTTCCACCTATCTGATTCTGGACTCCCACATGCTGTACGCGAAACTCGCCCCAGCACTGAGTTTCTGCGAACGGGCGATCGCCCACATTAACCATAAGGAAATGGCTGATGATCATTCCGATGTGCCTCCTGTGGAGGTGATTGTGTTTGGCCTCGGTCGCTATGGAGGACGGCTGATTCAGAATCTTCAGCGCAATGGAGTAGAAGTGTTTGGAGTCGATTTTGACCCGGAGATGGTGGTGCAGTGGCGAAACCGAGGCTTTCGAACCCTCTATGGGGATGCGGATGATCCCGAATTGCCGGGGTTACTGCCCTTAGACCACGCCCAATGGGTGGTAAGCACCTTACCAGACTGTGTGTTGGGGTTGACGCTGTTGCACACGCTCAAATCTCATCACTTCAAGGGCAGCATTGCCCTCACCAGTCACAATCAACGGGATGAACAAGTGCTGATTGATGCGGGTGCGGATCTTGTGTTGCTCCCCTTTCGAGATGCGGCCAATCAAGCCTCACACATGCTCACGAGTCCACACCTCTGAACTAACCCGATGAATAAATGAGGCAGTGGGCATCCTGGAATCTAGAACAATCTAAAGATTCGAGGACGATAGGACAGATCGTAGGTCGATCGCCTCTCTCTTCCCTGGGGCATCGTTGCTTTCAGCGACGACCAGGCGTGTCTGAGACGGATGAATCCGCGCCACCACCTCGTAATTGATGGTGCCCATCCACGACGCGAGCTGTTCGGCGCTGACCCGCTCATCGCCATCTTCACCCAGCAGAGTGGCCACTGAACCGACCTGCGCATCGGGAATGTGAGTCACGTCTACCATCATCATGTTCATGCAGATGCGACCACAGATGGGAGCCCGCACCCCGTGAATAATGACATAGCCAAGGTTCGACAAGCGACGGTCATAGCCCTCGTGATATCCCAGCGGGAGAATCGCAACTTTGATGGGATGCGTGGCTCGGTAGGTGCGACCATAGCTCACATAGCCGCCAGTGGGTACGGACTTGATTTGGGCAATGCGGGCACGCCACGAAAGCACGGGGTGGAGCGTGGGAATAAAGGTATTGGGGCGATCGCTCGCCGACTGTAACAGCGTCACGTAGGTTTCGTTTGACGGCCACAGACCATAGGCCGCAATCCCCACCCGCACCAGTGAACCATGCGCCTCAGGCCACAGCAGCGTCGCGGCAGAGTTGGCCGAATGCACCATCGGCACCTCATATCCCGCCTGCCAAAAGGCTTGCTTCGCTTCGTTGAGTAAGCTGAGCTGACGCCGAGCAAACTGATGATTCGTCGTGTCTTCAATATCCGCATAGTGGGTGGTAATGCCTTCTAGCTCAATGCCATCAAGGGATTGAATGAGCTGAGCCAGTTCTAGCGCCTCTTTCACGTCAACGCCCTGGCGATGGGTTCCGGTTTCAATCTTCAGGTGAACCCGGACAGGATGACCGCACCTTCGTCCGGCGTGAGCCAGCGCTTTGGCAATGTCTGGGTTATAGAGAACCAAACGAGCCTGTGTTTTGGCGACTTTGTCAGCTTCAAACGCCGGAACATTCCCACAAATGTAAATGGGCGCAGCAATACCCGCTTCCCGCAGATGAACCGCTTCATAGGCAAAGTTCACGATGAGCCAATCGGCTCCAGCCGCCAAAAATTCAGTGGAGGCGGGGATGATGCCATGACCAAATGCATCGGCCTTTACAACGACGCCCAGAATTACGTCCTCTCCAATGCGACGCCGCAGGGTTTGCATGTTGGCTTGAATCGCAGCGCGGGAAACCTCACACCAAGACGACAACTGAGGAGGGGTAGACGAATCAAATCCGATGCTCATGTCTTTGAAATCCTTGTAATCATCACACAAACCCTAAGGAGTAGAAGGGGGTAGACCTGTTAAAACAGGTTTCCCAAACTATACAACCTAACGCTTTCTCATTAGGGCATTCCCTCAGTCAAGGGAGTTGTCTTAGCTGTTTCTTCTTTTTGCGGCGAAAGAATAGCGGGCGTGGCTGCGGAGCAAAATAGTAGTGCAGCAAACTCTGGTCAATCTGAAACTGCTTCAGGATGCTGCGCAGTCGCTTCCGACTCACATTTTTAAGGAGCGTTTTGATGCGTCGTGCCTGTTCTGGGCGATCGCCCAAAGCACGAATTTGCTCTAGCTCCGTTAAAACCTCACCATTGGGGCGTTGGGTAATCTCGACTTCAATTTCAAAGTATTCTTGCAGAAAGTCCAGTCCCCGCGACAGATCGGTACTTTTTTCCAACGCATCCTGCACATCTAACCAAAATTCATACACGCGATCGTCCTGGTTATAGGCAATGATGCGATAGGCAATGTTGATGAAAAAGGTGTAGGTGGACTTGATGGGAATGATGTTGGCTCCAATGCGAATATTGGCATTGAGAACAGCAATAAACCCGATGCCAAAAATGGCGGCTTCTCCCAGTAGCCTCAGGGTAATGTCTGGACGACTGCCCAGCGACGCAGCTCCCCAAAAGAGAATGGCCGGAAAGAAAAACTGAATCGTGCCCCACACCCAGACGCCCGGAGTCGAAATGGGGTTAAAAAAGGGCAACAATTTGCACCGCTCATTCAGTTCTTCAAACGCAGCAACAATGTTGACAAGCCCTGGGATGGCGGCGATCGCCATCCACGGCAGCCACTCTAAAATCATCATCACTCCAGTCGGTCCTCTCGCTTTGCAATCAGCAGGGGATGGAGATGAAAATGACCTCGGCTCGTCAGCACAAAATGAGTCGTTGGATTTTCGGGGGGCATCGGTCGGGGCGATCGAATAAATGCAGCAACAGCACGCCCCACCACGCTACTCTTCGCAGAATCAATATATCCACGCTCCCACAGATTCGCCACCATTTGACGGGCTTGATCTACCGGGATCTTCAGCAGATGGGCAATATCTTCAACGCTTAACAGTTGTTGCTCTAGCGCACGCAAAATTGTAGTGACCTGCTCATCGGAGGTGGCAATGGCCCGTTGTAAACAGGTAATAAAAAAGTGGACGATATCCGGAAGCAGCTTGTCTTGCTGATGCTGATTCAGGGTCTGTCGAATCATCTGCCGCGCACTGAGAACAAAGTCGTCTGAACGGAGAATCGGAACAGTCATGCCTTCAATCATCATCTCCAGAGACTCGCTTGATACTTCCGATTCTTCAGAATTCAGTTGAACGCGAGACTGAAAATCCCTGTAGAGCACCTGAAAAGGAGAAGCCAGACAGCGATGATGCTGAACTAAATCTTGAATTTGTTCAGCGGCTTCCTCCGGGTGATGATGGGCCAATGCATCCCCAACCTGATGAGCAGCTTGCTTCATCTCTGGCGACAAGACCATTTCGAGTCGAGGCAATGTAACTGTAAATGCTTGAATAATCGTGGCGTCGGACACATTCATTAGACTCAAATTGTTTCAGAGAATCGTCTCGTTCGCTCACCCCAGTGGGGCATGGGGCAAGAACAGAGGCTTTATACCCACTTATTCATACGTGTTTCTCTATACCAGTCTAATAGGGCTCACGCACTTTTGTGGGTAATGGCGTTCGGTGCTCGCCATTACCCACAAAAGGCCCCATATAAAAATACACGATGAAAAATGCACGATACATGGGGGAATTGGATGGGACTTGCGTCAGTCCTATTCAACTGAATTCTCCAAATCATCTCCCAATCGACTCCGGATCGTATAGCTGCAAAACTCTGTTTGCGAGAACCGATAACAGAGCCTCGATCTCTATAATCGAAGAATCACATTGTTCTATCGCATCAAGCATGGGGAATACTTAATCTAATAGTTAAAGATTATGTCTTTTAGGAGGGGGATCGACAAGCAATAACACTTGGATTTACGGATACCGTCCACATGTCCAAGTATTATTACTGATGATGCCCCACTGATGAGGCCCAACATATAGCAGTATGCAGGTTGGTCAAGCATAAGAACGGTAGTGTGGTGCGCAACGTGCCCCACACACTACCCACCTTAACCAACGTGCATAGGGCTCTAATAGGGCTCTATGTGAAGCGGTTTCAATTCGATGAGACATGATGAGACATGTTCAAACTAATTCAAACTAATATCGTCATATCTAACCGGAAAATGAGAGATGAGGTTAAATTGAGTTTGATGAGGTTAAATTGAGTTTATAGATTATGGATTCTGCACGAGCGACATGGTAAGCAGCAGCGCGAGTCTGGTCGCCATGTCATTTCTCGTACACGTTCTTTCTTTAATAATGGTGATTGCTATGAGTAATGGTCATTACCGTTTCTGTCTCAGGTCAATGAGTTCGCGTCAGTGAGTTTATTCGTTAAATGTGGTGATTCTGCAATCTGCAGCATTTCACAAATTCAAATTTATTACAATGATGTTCAGTGCTTGCTCGATTTTCATAACCTCGACTTTACTGAACGTTGTCGATCCCCAAAGCCCTTATTAAGCAGAGCACCCTTATTTGCGAGGTTGGCAATTATCAACCATTCAACCCCATTTGTTCACCACAGGCACAGTAGAGGAAGGTCAGCGTGCTGTATTTAGCAGAAGTACAGAAGAAGGCAAGAGTTCTTGGAAGCAGCAAAGTAGAGTTTAAGCTTCTAGCCTGCCAGCGCTCTGAACATAGCTGGAGTGCGGTTAGTGAAGAATTAATTACTGCACCTGATGATGTTCCTCAAAACAATGGCGCTTTAGTCCTCGTTGATTTGAGTGCAAGTCGGCAGGTTCAGCGATACACAGATGCAGGGCGGCAACTCGTCAGCATCTTACAGAATTTTTCTCGCCTGCAAGACAAATTTAAGACTCAAGAAGAAGAGATTGAGCAGTGGAAGCAGTCTCTGACGTATCAGAGTCAAGAGCTAAACCGACGAGAGCTAGAGCTGGAGACTCGACAAGAGCAACTGCAAGAAGTTGAAGAAGACTTTGAAAAGTTAGAGCAACAGCGCAAAGAAATTCAGGACGCGCGTGCAGAAGTTGAACAACTCCAAGCAGAATTTCAACGAAAAAGCCAGGAGCTTGAGGGAGCATGGGCTCATTTACATGGCGAGCAACGTCGCCTGGAAGAGCGCAAGGATGAAATTCAAGGAGCGGCGGGTCTCAGTGCGGAGCAAACCGCTCATCTTCAAGACATTGTGACTCGCCTGTCTGGGGCGATCGCCCCTACCGATGATGTGCGAGAGCAACTCAATCAAGCTTTTGATCTCATTAGCAGTCAACAAGCCGCTCTTGATCAACGATGGCAGGAGATTGAACAACGACGCAGCGAGAATCAGCACGCGCAGGACTCGCTCGATACCCAGAAGCAAGAGCTACACCAACAGTGGCAACACTGGCACGAAGCTCAGAATACTTGGATAGAAGCAAAGACCCGGTTGAGCCAACTCCAGGAAGTGGTGTCACAAAAACAAGAAGTTTTAACGGCACTGAACCAACGGCTAGATCAACACCGTGCGCTTAAAAAAGCCGTTGCTCAGGCGGCTGAGAATGCGGGCATCTCCACCACGGGAGACAAGATGGATCTTCAAGCGCTTGAGTCTATGCCCATCGATCAATTGCAGGCGATGGTTCAGGAACTCCGTCAAGAGTGGGGAAAAAACTCTCGATTTGTAAACGGGCAGGAAGAAGAATTAACGCTTCAACAACAGGAGATCGAAAAAATTAAAGCCCGCATTGCAGAAGCCAGTGAATACGATCGCCTTGCCCTGGAGAATGAATTGTCTGACGAACAAGAGAGCTATCGCATGCTCTATGAGACTCTGGTCGGACAGCGGCGGAACCTCCAAGAGCGAGAAATGATCTTGCGTAAGCATGAGGCTGTTTTAGCAAAACGGGAAGGATTACCGATGCCAGAAGGCCAGGGCAATGATGTTGATCTTGAACCCGTCATCGCTCAAATCACTGACCTGGAGAATCGCCTGATCGAGGAAATTCAGTTGACTGAACAGCAGATCGAACAGGCCAAAGCTGATGTGTCTAATCATGAAGCGCAGGTCAGTCAAATGGAGTCCGATCATCACCAACGCTTTAACGATCTCAAGCAGCTAGATCTTGATTTTCAAGACCTGCGCTCAGGCATTGCTGAGAAATGGGGCGATATCAATACCACGGATCATCTCCTGAAAACCCTGCAAGAAAGCGTTACTAGCTTTAAGGGTCAGCTGGAGGCGATCGCCAATCTTGTCGGTAAGTTTCAAGAAACGAGTGACTATCAACTACAATCGATTAGTGAGATGCAGCAGGTGGTTCAATCGCTGTCGTCGGATTCTCACCAGTTCGCAACATCCCAGTCTTAACCTCAGGCCAATTACAGCACCGTCAATAGCAAACGGTTCACTCAATGCCGATCTAGTGTCATGAGTGATGTACTATTGCCTGGTCTAGCTTTTGCTTGCACAAAAGCACAGCGTCAAGTGATGACTAACGTGAAGATGGGAAATAAATTACTGGGTGCCAACTTTGGCGAACAAGATCACCCGCAAAGCTAGGAATCGACCATTCAATCAGTTTGCCCATACTGTCAGAAGCAATGGCGATCGCACTAATATCGTTCTCAATCGCCAGGTTCAGCACCTCTGCGAAGACATTGCCTTTCGTCACAAACGTCTGGACATCCACGCCTAGGGCTTCTAAGTCGGCTTTAACAGTGGCCAGCTTTTCTTCAGCTTCCTCCATCTGATAATCAATGGTACTGCGGATGCTGCGTCGCCCGCCTTCTTCAATCACCCAACACAACAAGCAACGTTTTAGCGTAGAGGTCGAAGCTTCTTGAACGCGTTTTTTGAGAGACTCAATTAAGTAGTCGGCAGAATGGCTCCCATCATAGGGAACCAGCATGTACTGAAATAATCGCTCACACCTCAACGCCAACTCATCAACCATGTACGACGATATCAGCTGCGGTCGCAAAATCATGACTGGAATATTAAGTTGACGGCAGAGTGCTTGAGTCGTGCTGCCAAACACTTGCTCCGTCAGGCGACTCCGACTTGGAGTGCCAAGAATGATCACATCAGGCTCAAATTGCTTGACCGCCCTCATGATGTGGTCTGATGGCTTAGCGGACTGCACATCAACGTGAACACTCACTCCCTCTGGAACAGACTCTAGAGCGACCGACAGGCGTTCCCGAGCCAGGATCTCCTTATCATGGTCAATGCGCGGAAACTCTCTATCTTCGATCAGAGAGACAGTGTGGACAAAAGTGATCTGACGAAGCCCTCCCGCTGCCAAATTTGGCACAAAATTGACTAAGCGATAAAGACCATCTTCGAAATCGGTGCAGACGAGGGCATTCTGAAACATTCACTCAGACTTTGAATAACAACCTGGGACGAGCACCGCCCCAGTGTCATCATACTAGGGAACATTGAGGAACTTCAGTATAGAGATAGGCCGATATGAGATATTGGTGGGTATTGGCTTCCCTATGGAGCACTTCGCCTGCAACGCTGTGAGTTTCGGCCAATTATGGCTGTGTGGGGCGCATTGCGCCCCACACACCTACTTTCTAGACCTAACACGGTGACAAACCGCTACCTTTGACGAGAGCCCTCAGTATACGCCTAGTCAGTAGCTGCTCCAGGCGACATTGGGGTGTCAAGGCCCCACTGGTGCTTGATGAAGTGCTTATACATCGTCTCTTGCACCATCATTTGCTCGTACAGTTTGACTAGAAACTGCTGAGCTTGTTCGCGACTCATGCGAGCCACTTGAGTTTCAAATGAACGAAGGCTGAACTTCTGCTCAAGGCTCAACTGTGTAGGTTGTGACATGGTGTTTTCTCCTTTGTTAATCGAACGGATGCTCGAACAAAGGTAGTGCGGCTTGCATCTTCCGCAAGGCGGACGATTCCAACCAATTACACTTCCCTTCTTAACGTGCTAGCTCCAGCACCAGTGTGCCGTTTCCAACAACTTCTAACTTCCAACAACTTTTAACATTGTGGTTTGTTCAAGAGTTCCCGATAAGAACGCTTCAAACTACCCTTGTTACAATAGATAACACTTGATTGACAAAACTGCCATCACCTTTAGGTGTACCATTTCAGTTTTCTCATGAAGAGAGCTGCACCCTCGGCGTTTTGGGCTATCTTGAATAGAGTTTTAGCAGGATAAGAAATGTAAAAAAGCTTGCATTGAACATAATTATGTGCACCTGGCAAAAGCTTTAAGTTAAATTTATATTTTTACGGGCGTTGCTTAAGTCGCATTGGTTAAGTCGCGTTGGTTAAGTACAGTTGTGTGGGGCGACGCCGGAAACAAGAAATTCGCAAGAAAATGCAATCTGCAAGAAAATACAGTCAAACAAAAAAAGCCCACTTCCAGAGGGCGAACAGTATTGTTCCTGTTCGACTCCCTAGAAATCAGGCTTTAAGATAGTGTCATTGATAAAGTGGTGCTATGGACTTGCTAAACGTCTAACGCCGCAGAAGGCGCATCAACTAGCTCATAGCTGCGCCACTGCGTCCGTAGCTAGTGCGGAATGAGGGATGTAGCTTGCCTTGAATCTTGCTCCAGTCGCGCTCAATTTCTTCTGCGGGGACACCCACTTCATTTGCAAGCCGTGACAACATGTCTTGTTGACGACGCTTGATCGAACGAGATTGATCGAGCATGAGGTTACGTGCTAGAGAATCCACGGTGCTAGCAACAGCCGTTGCTAATGTTGGCTGAGTCGCTTGCGGTTCTGGAGCAGGAACAGTTTCTGCGGCTGCAACGCCAGCATTAACTCCACGGTATCTCAGGTCAAGAGTTGCTGGATACACAGGCTTTTTCTTGGGGTTACGGAATCGAATGTCTAGCCCGCGATACTTACCTGATGCGACGGTGTCGCCATATTCTACAGACGGTGCTTCGTAATCGTATTGAATGCCGCGATATGTGAGTTTCATGAGTTCGCCTCCTAAATTGCCGAGGTGTGACAGTTAACATGAGGCGCGTTCCTTCGGGAGAATCTCCTTACTTCCGTCTCTCACACCAAAGTGCCACTCACAAAAGTGAACTCCAGACCGTGAAAGATGAACGATTTCCTTTTCGTTTCTGTATCTATTGTTACCGTTTTTTCTGAAGATTGCAACTCGTTTGTCATGAAACTTGAAAATTTCGGCAAAAATTCTATTTATACAAGTTAAACGATCGCCCCCACCTATTCCATCCAAACTCTCCCATCCAAACTCTCCCATCCCGATTGCCCTATTCAGACTGTCCCCTCCCGACTGCCCCATCCCAACTGAGACGTAATGAATTGTGACGCCTGCGATTCTCGTGATTTAGATGAGGGAACTGTACGGTGAGTTATTGAACCGATGAGTTCTTCTGAATTGCATCAACGCAGTAGCTCAGATCGGTAGCTCAGAATTCACCGTGGATGAAAGAGGATTGAGTCATGGGGCGACAGCAGACGCTTGGGGGCAGTCAAGTGAGTCGGGGGTATCGATTGGCGATCGCCACGGTGATCGGGTGGCCGATCGTCACGAGTGTCACGCTAGTTCTGGGAATGTCGGAGGCGATCGCCCAGGTGAGCGCAGGTCGAGATGGTGTGGGTACCCGTGTGAATCGGGAGGTTGACTCGGGGCGCGAGCGCTTCTTGATTGATGGGGGAACTCGGTCGGGCGATCGCCAGAATCTGTTTCACAGTTTTGAAGAATTTGGGTTGACCGAGCATCAGATTGCGACGTTTCTCTCTGACCCGGAGGTTCGCAACATTCTGAGTCGAGTGGTGGGCGGCAACGCATCGATCATCGACGGGTTGATTGAGGTGTCGGGCAGCGATGCCAATCTTTACTTACTCAATCCCGCTGGGATTGTCTTTGGGCCGAACAGTCAACTCAACGTACCGGGAGATTTTACGGCGACGACAGCCACGGGGATCGGGTTTGGAGAGGGGTGGTTTGGGGTGGGGGATGAGGGCGATTATGCCGCACTTGTGGGAGATCCGACTCACTTTGCATTCGCGGTCAATGAACCGGGTTCCATCATCAATGCCGGAACGTTGAGGGTTTCGCCGGGGTCTGACTTGACGCTGTTGGGGGGAACCGTGATTAATACGGGAACGCTGACGGCTCCGGGCGGAACCCTTACCATTGCGGCTATTCCGGGCGATCGCCTGGTGCGCATCAGTCAAGACGGCATGCTACTGAACCTGGAGGTGACGGCTCTTGATGGGCGTTCGGGGGCTGCGGCCACTGGGCTGCCGTTCACACCGCTG
>JAYKJC010000581.1:0-3320 GCA_035285885.1 Leptolyngbyaceae cyanobacterium
TAGCGCTGTAAGTTCGGCTCTTTGCTGGCAGCAACATCCCCACTGCGACCGCATATCCCCGTCTTCATCAAGCATTCGTGTCAGTGAGTAGGTTTGCTTTCGGTGTAGATGTAGGTTTCGTCCGCATTTACACCAAAATTAAACATCAAAAACAAATCAAGTCCTGTGAGTGCAGATCGGTGAAATTAGGGGAACTCTGTGGGTAAAACCCCTGACGTCAATCTCAATGGTGTGTGAGGAATTATTGAAATGAACATCATCCGCTCGTCTTTTTCGAGTCATCAGTTTTTGTGCATCGGAACTCTCGGATTGCTTTCGACGTTCAGCAGTTTTGGAATAGTACCTGCCGCACAGGCATCTGAAACCATTTCTGAAACTATTTCTGAAAATACTTCTGAAACCGCTGAGGATACGCTGACTGAAACTAATTTCACGCTTCCAGATTTGCAAGCCAGCACGACGTTGGCTCCCTACTCGACTCAAGCCGACGATTTGCGTTTGATATCCAATGATATTAGCGATGCTATTGTTCCTTTTACCAGCGAAGACTTGATTGCTCAGGACAGAATGTCTGATTTTGGGCGTGAGCAAAGTGAAGAAGTCGAACTTCCGCCCAGCAACGGTGAAATTATTTCAGCGATCGAAGTTCGATTTATTGAAGATGAAGAGATTGTCGAAGACGGCAAAACACGGGAATTCATTATCACCCGAGAGTTTGATATCGAACCCGGTGATGTCTATGACTTAGAAAAGGTGCAGGATGGACTCCAGCGACTGAATAATCTCAACCTGATCCAATCAGCTAGTGTGATCATTCAGCCGACAGAGAATCCAGAAGAAGTGGTGATGGTGGTGACGGTTGATGAGGTGCGATCGCACTTTGGCATTGACTTTGGCCTGACGGTACCCCATCCATCTGCGCTCCAGGGCGTCACCGTTCCCGAGACAGTGTTATCTGGCACCAACCGGAGTGGGGGAGTTGCAGGGGGAATTCAATTCCAGTGGCGCAACCTTGGCGGCAACAATCAGACGATTGCGGCGGGCATTGAAGGCGGAGAGAATGCAGCCAGCTATGACGTGAGCTTTACCGATCCGTGGATTGCGACCTTTGGGCGTCAAGTTGGATATTCCGTCAACTTCTTTAATGTGCGCGAAGTGCCGTCTGTATTTGACGGGGGTGATGAAGTGGAACTCCCCAATGATAATGACCCCTGGGTTCATCGTCTGGGCGGAGGTTTCGAGTTCTTTCTGCCGTTTTCTGACTCGTTGGCGATCGCCACAGGTCTCTCCTATCAGCGGGTTTCTGCGCGAGACGGAGCGTTTACAGGCGCGATTTTTCCAGAAGATGAGTTGGGCAATCCCCTCACCTTCAGTGATGATGGCCGCGATGATGTGCTGACGACGAGTTTTTCAGGTGCATTCGATCGCCGCGACAACCGGGAATATGCTACGCGAGGCTATCGACTGCTTTTCCGCAATGACCTCTACATTCCCATTGGTGAGGCTAACATTGCTGCCGATCGCATCTCTGCCAACTACACGCACTATGTTCCCATTCCTTTCTTTGGCGCAGATGATCCGAGTGTCTTTATCTTCAACGTTCAAGGCGGCACAGTGATCGGTGACCTGCCGCCCTATGAAGCCTTTAACTTAGGTGGGGCAAGCTCTGTTCGAGGCTATGAAGCAGGAGAAGTCGGCAGTGGACGCAGTTTTGTGCAGGGCACCATCGAATATCGCTTCCCCCTCTTTGACTTTAATGCCTTCAAGCGTGAGATCGATATCGGCGGAACCCTGTTTGTTGACTATGCGAATGATCTGGGCTCTGGTGATACCGTTCGAGGTGAACCCGCCGAGGTACGTGATAAACCCGGAGATGGTGCTGGGTTTGGTGGCGGTGTTCATGCGCGTACACCTTTTGGCCTGATGCGTCTTGAAGCTGCGGTCAATGACGAGGGCGATAGTGAAGTGTTCTTCCAAATTGGCGATCGCTTCTAGCACGATTCAAAATCCAACAGTGTGTTGATTTCACAACGAAGACAAAATAAAAGTGTGGGCGCTTTCCAAGTGTCCACACTTTTATTTTTGTGCACCCATCGCGTACAGAATCGTTTTAGCAACAATTGGCTGTACCCAAATAAGCGGCTCATTTGAGCATATCTAGAGGAAAATGATTGGGGCGATCGCCCATCTATTCACCATCGAACAATCACATTGTTTCCTCGCACAATTCAATAATGTCGGCTGAACATTCAATTGACACGGCTGAACATTCGACTTACAAGACGCAACATACGAAGGTTACAGTCCAACATTGAATGTTGCTGACTCAACTTTAAATATATGCAACTGAACATTCAATGTTGACAGGTGAATATTGAATGTTGACAGGTGAATATCAAATCATCATTCTGTTTTTGGGCAACACAAGTCCTATAAGTGAGAACAGCGAGGGTGAGGGCGATCGCCCAATCAGCGTCCAATTAGTCTAGAGATGCATAAAATAACCCCCAGAGTTTCTGGGGGCTTCAATTTTCGTTGCTGAAAGAAACGTGCAAGTCTGCTTCAGCTTAGATTTATTGGTCAGATTTACAGAACCGCTTCTTCCTGGTGAGTAACGATGGTGCAGTCAGAGGTCGGCTTTTCGATACATGTCAGTTAATCTCTTGACGGGCATTGAGATTGCTCAATGGCTCGGAGATATTGGCCATCACATTGTTGGAGGTCTCCTGGGTGCGGCTTCCGCTGCATTTGGGGCGCTTGTTGCGGGTACGATCTCGGGATGGACGACCGGAAGTGGCGATGCGATCGCCTACCGTAATCGTCTCAACGCAGGCAAGTATCTGATCATCGTGAAAGGTGCAGATGCCCTGATGGAAGAGGCAACGCGACTGCTTCGAGCCTATGACCTAGAGAACCTTCAGGGCTATGTGGTCACAGCTAAGGCGTAAGGCTGAAATGTAAGCTTGAACAACGCACCTGGACGACGCACCTGCAAGGCGCACCTATAGCTGAACGAAAGGGGTTTTCCAGAATCGCCAGTTTTCTTTATTAAACGGTGATTTCCAGCGAGAAATGAGTGCCGATTCAAGCTGCTGTCGGGGGCGAGTGTCTGCTGGGGTTTCCCACCAAAAGCCAGTGTTGATGGCGGTCGGAATGTGGTGTTTGAAATGAGCCGACTGATAGTTGAGCACATACTGCTTGCAGTCATGCACCCCTTTCCATCGCTGATTGGCTTTGCAGGTTTCGCCCACGTAAAGCAAGAGCGGCACGCAGGTATCGATCACAAAGTAAATGCAGGCATCGCTGGGATGGCGATCGGC
>JAYKJC010000582.1:0-9043 GCA_035285885.1 Leptolyngbyaceae cyanobacterium
TTATGCTTGCCCCGCTGGCGCGGCAGGAAGATGAATGGCTTTCCCCGATGACGCAGCGCGAGCTGGCGCTGCTGGGCGAGCTGGGCGGGCTGGACGATATGCCCGATGAAGTGGCCGAATATGTCGCCGCCGAAGGCGGGTTCGGTTTCAAGTATGACAACCAGCTGGGCCGGATGCTGCAAGCCAGCGATACCGCTGCGTTCCTTTCGCTGGGCGAGCAGGTGGCGGCGCTTTCGCAGCTCGATCCCAAGGGCGAAGGCAAATTGCTGCAAGAGTTCCTGCGCACCTATCCGATGGAGAAGGTGTTGCCGTGGCTGGGTGACAATGCCGGTGTGCCCGCCAGCATTCGCGCCACTGACGAAGAGCTGTCGGCGCACGACCGGGCAAAGGCCCAAGAGCAGGCAGGCCAGGAGCTGTTGCAGGCGATCCCCGTCATCGCCCAAGCGGCGCAGAACACGGCCAATCTGACCGGGGGAACCCGTGGCTAACGGCACGATAAGTTACGAGCTGGAAGCTGACCGCATTGCCCGCAAGCGGCGCAATATGTTGCGCCGCCTCGAACACGAAATCGCCGTGCGCGGCAGTTATCGCCGCCTGTTCAATGGCGAAGGCAGCAAAGAGGATGCCGAGCGGGTGCTGGCAGACCTCGCCATAGCGGCGGGCTTTGGCAAGACCGTGATCCGCGCGAGCGAAGCCGAATTGCGCGAGCGCGAAGCGCGCCGCGCGATGGTGCTGCATATTTTCACCAAAATGGATGCCGTGCGCCAGCGCGAGCTATCCGACACACTAAAAAGGGAGCTGACCAATGAGCGCGCTTAACAATGATCTGAACAACACCCCTACGCCTGCTGCGACCCCGCCTGCTGCGACCTCGCCTGCTGCGACCCCGCCTGCTGCGACCCCGCCTGCCACCCCGGCAATGCCGCCGTGGATGGAAGGTTTGCCGCCAGAGCTGCGCGAAGGCGACGCGGCGCAGACGCTGGCGCGCTATGCCACGCCTGCCGATGTGGCAAAGGGGCTGATCGAGACGCAGAAGTTCGCGCGCGGACGGGTGGCCTTGCCCGATCCGGCAGACCCGGCGTCGGTCGTTTCCTTTGTCGAACGGGCGCGCCCGGAAAAGCCGGAAGCCTACAGCTTCGGTTTGAAGGAAGGCGAGACGAGCAACACCGCCGAGGCCATGCGCGGCGTGTTCTTCGAGGCGGGCGTGCAAACCTGGCAGGCTGACCGTATCGCGGCGGGATTCAACGATTTCCTTGCCGCCGAGACGCAGAAGGCAGCGCAGGCTGGGAAAGACGAGCTGACCGCGCTGGAGCTGGAGCTGACCACGCCAGCATACCAGCGGCGCAAGCAGGCCGCGATCAATATGCTGCAAGCCATGCCGGGTTTCGAACAGGAGAAAGCGGGCGCGGCGCTGGAAGCGCTGGAGCGCGGGGCTGGTGCGCGCGCGGCAATGGAATTGCTGTTCACACTGGCCGAGCGCACGGGCGAGCTGGAAAAGGTCGATCCGACCGATATTGCTTTGAGCGGCGGCACGCTGACCCCGGCGCAGGCGCGCGCCGAGCAGGACAAGATGGCGAGCGATCCGGCAGTGTTCGCCAAGGCGCAAGAGAAGGGCACGCCCGAATACAACCGCTGGAAGCAGCTTAATCAAATCCAGGCGCAAGCGCGGGGTTGACGAAACTTGTCTTTTAGGTGAGAAATCGCCGTCCGGGCGCGCCGGTTATCTCCAGTGACCAGGCGCGCCCCTCCGGCCTCCCCAGCAACGCTGGCCCCGGATGCCCTGGATGAAAGCCATCCCGCCGATGCGAAGCGCGATTCGCAAGACTGGCCCGGCATAGCGCCGCCTCCCCGGTCGAAAGCAACCTTACACCTTGTTTTTGAACAAAGAGGCAATCATGGCTATTACCGAAGATTGGGCCGTCAAGCACGCCAACGTCGAATACTCCAACAATGTGACCGCCACGCTGCGCGCGATGCCGGGGCTGCACAAGCTCGCCGGATCGACCGCCAGCTATAGCGGCAACAGCAAGGCCAAGATCGAAAACCGTTTCGGTCGGCTGCGTATGCGCGAGAAGAGCGCGCGCAACGGTGACACCAACAACACCGATATCTCCAGCCTGACGCGCTGGATCAAGCCTCGCCGCATGGGCACGGTTGCGCCGCTGGTCGATATCGAAGACCAGGTGCAGACCGAGGTCGAGCTGGGTTCGCCGCTGGTGAAGGAAGTCGCCGAAGCGGCGATGGTCTATCACGATGACAGCTTTGTCATGGGCCTGTTCGGCAATGCCTACGAAGGCGATGGCGGCGACACGATTGTGCCGTTCAAGTCGGCCAATGTGGTGGCGCATGGCGGCACCGGCCTGACGCTGGACAAGCTGCTGGCCGTGCGTGAGCTGGCGGGCCTCAACAACGCACGGACGGGCCGCGAAGCGCCGATCCTGCTGCTGACCCCGAAGGACGAAACCGACCTTCTGCAAATTGCGGAATACAAGAACGCGGACTTTAACGAGTCGCGCCCGCTGGTGGACGGTGAAATCAAGCCGTTCATGGGTATGCGCTTCTTCTCGATCAATCCCGATGAAGAGAGCTTCCCCGATAGCTGGGAAAACTTCTTCGCGGATTCGGGCGTGACCCGCCGTCTGCCGATGTTCTACCCGCGCGGTATGCACTTCGGCTCGTGGATTCCGTTCATCGGATCGAACGATGCCCGCCCGGACAAGGATATGGCCGAGCAGTATTGGGGCGCGGCGAAATCGGCCGCAGTCCGCACGGACGAAGACCTCGTTTACATTGTCGAAACGCGATGATGACGGCGGGCGGGCGGTATCACACCGCCCGCCCGTTTGACCGCTTTCCGCGCTGACAGAAGCCCTGCCACCGGAAGCCTGAAACCCAAACAAAGGAACGATTATCATGGCTGATATCAAGGGAACCGCACTGGCCGAAACCGACCATATGCACCGCGCCCCCGGCACCGCTGTGGATGCCGGTCTGCGCTCGCACCGCAACACGTTCGACCTGGCCGTTGACGGCGGCGCGCAGGACAATCTGTGCGCGGCGAAGATTCGCGAAGGCAACCACGTTGTCGAAATCGTGATGCAGTCGAGCGCCAACCTTTCGGCGATCAACTTCACCATCGGCACCGATGCGGACGTGGACAAGTATGGCACCGCGCAGGCGGGGCCGAACGCCACGGAAAAGAAGTTCATCATCCCGATTGCTGTCCTGGCAGGCGCGGCGCTCACCGAGATGGAAGAAATCAAGTTCTTCCCGAGCGGCAACCTGCCTTCGTCGGGCACCATCGTGACGCGGATTGTGACCACGAAACGCTGATCCTCCCCGGAAGGTAGTCCCTCATTCTGCCTTCCCACCTTGCGGCGCGCCGGAACATAGAGCAATCCCGGACAGGAATGGAAAGCCATCCCGGCGCGCCGCATTTTTCCTCTAGCGAGCGAGCCTGCCATGCCCCAGCGCCCTGACCAATCGAGCATTGCCAATGCAGCAGCGGCACGGCTTGGCAGCACGAAGCGGATGGGCAGCATCCATGACGGCAGCGAATTGTCGCGGCACGTTGTCGATCAATGGAATGGCATCATCACCACGATGCTGGCGGATCACCCGTGGAATTTCCTTATTCGCCGCGCCACGCTGAACGCGCTGACCGATGCACCGGGCAGCGAGTATGCGTTCCAGTATGCCCTGCCCGCCGATTGCTGGCGCTGGCTCCCGTGGCTTCCCGATGATCCTGATTATTTCTGTGGCGAGGCCGAAGGCGGGAATATCCTGACCGACGCGGAAGCGCCCATCGCCATCCGATACCTCTCCGGCGAGTATGCCGACCAGGTGGGCCGCTGGCCTGCCCATTTCGCCACGGCAGTGGAGCTGGAGCTGGCGCACCGGCTTGCCGAGCCGATGACCGGCAGCACCAGCCTTGCCCGCGATATGCGCGACCTTGCCGCCGAGGCCTTGATGAAAGCAAAGAAGGTGGACGGGCTGGAGAGCAACGGGCGCGGCGGGCCGAACATCAATTCGCGCAGCCGCTGGGGCAAGCGCCGCTTTCTGCGCCACGGCGTTATTCCGGGAATGGGCTAATGTCGCGCGTTGCGCCGATCCTCACCAGTTTCAACGGGGGCGCGGTATCGCGCCGCCTGGGCGCGCGCATCCGGCAGGCGTTTCACGAAATCTCGCTGTCCGAAATGGTCGGCTTTGCGCCCTTCGTGGAAGGCACCGCCGAGGCCATGCCGGGAACGATCCACGTGTCCGAGCTGCTGGGCGCGGCGCGGCTGTTCCGCTTCGAGTTCAACACCACGCAGGGGCACGTGCTGGCATTCAGCGAGGGGCAGGTGGAAATCTTCACCAATGACGAGCTGATTGCCACCATCGCCAGTCCCTACACCTATGCGCAAGCCAAGGCGCTGCGCGTGCATCAATCGTTTGACGTTCTCTATTGCTTCCATCCCGAATTGCAGCCGCGCAAATTTGTGCGGACGGGCGCAACCACCTTCGCTTTCGAGCTGCTGGAGTTGGCGGGCGGGCCGTTCGAGCTGCGCAACAATGACCGGACGATTCGCGTGTCGGCCGACGCGCTGACCGGTGCGGTCAATCTTGAAAGCACCGAGGACTTGTTTGCGGCCACGGACGTGGGCGGTCTGTTCCGCATGGAGGCCGAAGACTTCGGTGATGTGACGAGCTGGGAGCCGTATATCACCGTCACGCTGGGGCAGCTGCTGACGTGGAACGAGCGCGTCTATCGTGTGGCGGGCGGCAAGGCCGATGGCGAGGGCAAGTATCGCACCGGCAGCGTGCAGCCGCTGCACACTGAAGGGGTGGAATGGGACGGTATTGGACAAGGGCTTGACCGCAATGGTGACCAGGCGGCGGGCGTGCAGCTGGAATATCTGCACGACCGTTTCGGCGTGATCCGGCTGACCGCCTTTACCGACGCGCAGAACGTGGCGGGCACGGTCGAGCGGCGCTTGCCGTTTAGTGCGGTGGCGGGCGCGGGCACCGGCAATTACACCTATACGGGCGGCTATTATGCCGAGATTTTCGAAGAGTATGCACCGCCGACCGGCGCGGTGACCTATGCCTATGGCACGCACCGCTGGTCTTTCGGATCATTCAGCGACACGCGCGGGTGGCCGCGTTGCGGCGCGATATGGGAGCAACGCCTGTGTCTGGCCAAGGATTCCACGATCTATGGCAGCGTCAAGTATGACCTGGAAAACTTTGCCGAGCTGAACGAGCTGGGCGAAGTGAGCGCGGATATGGCGTTCATCGAAGAAATCGACGATCCCAACAGCATCGAGCATTTTGTGCCCGAAGACACCTTGCTGGCGCTGACGCGGGGGGGAATGTGGGCGCTGGGGCCGAGCAATGCGGCGGCGGGTGTCGGGCCGGGGCAAACCCGTTCGATCAAGCAGAACGATGCCGGTTGCGGCGATCCCCTGCCGGTCACCATCAATTCGCGCACCGCCTTTGTCGATCAGAGCGGAACGCGGATTTACGAAACCGACTTTTCGCCGCAGCGGCGCACCGAGCAGGAGCTGGACTTGTCGCGCTATGCCCGGTTCATGGGCAATGCCGGATGGACGGCATTGGC
Organism: Leptolyngbyaceae cyanobacterium; assembly: GCA_035285885.1. Classification (GTDB taxonomy): domain Bacteria; phylum Cyanobacteriota; class Cyanobacteriia; order CAKZMO01; family CAKZMO01; genus JBCCWF01. The sequence continues at coordinate 5,603 of JAYKJC010000582.1, forward strand.
GCAGCAGCAGCAGCCGTTCAACCATATCTGGGGGGCGCGCGGCGACGGCACGATGACCTGCGCGGCCTATCTGCCCGAGGAGGAAGTGCTGGGCTTTGCCGAGCGGCAAATGGCGCCGGGGTTGGCCGTGCGTGACGTGGTGTCCATTACCGATCCCGAAGGCCGTTTCCAGCAAGTGTGGATTGCCGCCGAATATGGCGGTGCATGGCATATGCTGCGCATGGCGCAATGGCGGCTTGACGGACAAAGCGACCTGACCGGCTGTGTGCTGGACATGGCGGGCGAGTATGACGGGGAGCCGACCGACACGTTCAGCCATCCCGTGTTGCCATCGACCGCTATTGCCGTGGTGGCGGACGGCGTGCTGTATCGGCTGACGACCGACGCGGAAGGCGGCTTCACTTTGCCGCGTGCGCATGGCCGTGCCGTCTATGGGCTGGAGTTCCCGGCCTGGATGGAGTCGCTGGATTTCGAAGCGGGCGGCGACAATGGGCCTGCGATGGGGCGCAAGGCCAAATGGCACCGCACGCTGGCGCGGGTGATCGACGCGCGCGGACTGGCGTTCGGCCCGCCCGATGCCTTGCTGGATATGGAAACCGAGCGCGCCAATCCGGGCGAAGCGATCCCGGCCTTTACCGGGTTCCTGTTCCATGAAGCGAGCGGCGACCATTCGCGGATGCCGCGCCTGCGCATCGAGCGCCGCGCGCCGTTCCAATCCACCATCGCCGCATGGGGCGGCGAGCTTTCGGTGGAGAAGCATTGATGCTGCGCATTACGCCTTTTCGCGCGACCGATATGTTGCTGCTGGAGCTGAAAGACGCGCAGCGGATGGAGGCCACGGTGTTCGGCGATCCGGCGCGCGCGCTGGAGCAAGCGGGCAATGGGTTCACCATCTGGCAGCACGGACAAGGCAATCCGCGCCCGGTGTTTTGCGGCGGCGCAATCGAACGGCACCGCGACTATGCGACGTGCTGGGCGGCGTTCTCCGTCCATATGTCGCGCGTGCCGGTCTATGTCACCAAGCGCGCACGGCAATTCGTGCGCGAGCTTCCGCACGCCCGTGTCGATGCCGTGGTGCAGGGCGACCTGCCCGGTGGCGCGGGCTGGGCCGAGCGAATCGGGCTGGCCTTCGAAGCGCGCTTGCACGCCTATTTCCCGGACGGACAGGACGCGCTGGTTTTCAGGAGGAAGAGCTAAATGGCACAGATGGCCGCACCCATGCTCATTGCCGCAGGTGTGCAGGCGGTGGGCAGCATTGTTGGCGGGCTTTCGGAACAGAAGGCGTTCAACCGCGATGCCGCGATCAACGAAGAAAATTCGCGCCTGAATATGCTGACCGGCGAGCGCGAGGCGTTGAACGTCTATCGGGAAGAGCGCCAGCAAGTCGGCGCTTCGCTGGCAGCGGCGAGCGGCGGCATTGGCGGTTCCATCGGATTGCTGGTGCAGGAAAGCGCGCGGCAGGCGGAAATGGAAGTCGAACGGGTGCGCGAAGCGGCGTTCCGCGAAGCGCAGAACAACAAGGAGCGCGCGCGCGCGCAGCGTTCGGCAGGCAGGCAGGCAGCGATTGGCGGGATCTTCAACGCGGTGACCACGGCGCTGGGGCAGGCCGCAAGTATGCGGACGCAGAACAGCCGTTTTGCCATCAATGAACGCCAGCGTGCGTTCGATAGAAAATTCGGGTGAAGCCATGAATTTCGGATATCGCGCACAACTGCCCGCCGCCGTCGCCCAGCGTCTCGCCTTGAGCGATGGCGGGATTGGCAGCGCGGTGGGTGCAGGCATTGCCCGTGCTGGCGAGCTGGCGGTGAATATCCAGTTCGAGCAGAACGAAACCGCCGAGCTGGAGCGCAATGCCGAGCAGGAAATGTTCGAGCGCAAGCGCCAGCGCGAACGCAGCATCGCCATCGCCACGGGCCGCGCGGCCTTTGCCGAATGGGAAACGAGCTTGGCGCAGGAAATCGAGACGCGGCGCGCTGCGACCGATCCCGGCGCGCCCGGATATGGCGATGCGGCAGAGGAGCTGGTGCGCAATTCGGCCAACGAGTTCGTCAACGGCCTGCCCGACGATATGGTTGTGCGCGAGTATTTTCTTCCGCTTATGGCCAATGCCGTGCAGCGGTCGGTTACGACCGAACGCGCGTTCGAGCGCGAGCGGCGCGTCACCTATCAGGGCGAATTGGTCGAACAATCGGTGAATGCCGATACGGCAGCGCTGGCACGTTCCAGCGACCAGGAATTGTTCAGCGAGCGGCTGACCGCCGCGCTGACCGCCATCGACCTTATGGAAGATTTGGACGGCACGACGCGCGCGGTGCTGAAACAGAACGTGACGACGCAATACAGCACGGCGTTTCTCGATGGCCTGCTGGAGCGGCGCGAGTTCGACCGGGCAGAACAGCTGATCGAAAGCGGGACGTTCGATCCCCTGATTGGCATGGACACGCAAACCTATCGTGACCGCATCGCCAATGGCCGGGAAATCGTGCAGCGCGAAGAGGAGGCGGCGCGCAATGCGGCGCAGCAAGAGGCAGTCGAGGCGCTGGACGTTATCAGCATTTTGATGGAGCGCGGCGAGTATCGCGGATCATACGAGGATATCCAGGCGGCGCTGGGCGCGGCACAAGCGGCGGGTGTCGAGGAAAGCGTGCTGCTGGAATATGCCTTCCTGCTGGAAGACCACGCCAATGTGCAGTCCGTGCAGAACATGAACCCGGCGCAGCTGCAAGCCGAGGCCGAGGCGCTGCGCGCGCGGATCGAAAGTGGTGAGGCCACGCCTGCCGATCGTCGACGCTACGACCTGCTGCAAGGCGAGCTGGGTTACCGCGACCAGGAGGCGGGAGCGAATCTTTCCGAGCTGAACGACCAAGGGCCGCAGGGGCAGGCGCAGGCGACGGCAGAGCTGGCGGCAATGCCGCTTGACCGGCGCTGGGCAGCGGCGCGCGAAAGCGGCAATGCGCGGCTTGCTGTCTATGCACAATTGCCGGGACGGTTGAGCGCCACGGCAATCGAAGGCGCGACCTTGCGCGAGGCGCGTCCCGATGACTTCCTGCCTGCCGGGAACGGATCGCGCGGCAGCGGTGGCCGTGCCGCCGCCGAAGCCATTTTCCGCAGCATCATCGGGGAGGATCAGGTGGACGCGCTCGGTTCGCGCTATCCGGCCTATGTCGATGCCGCGCTTGACCTGGCAGCCGGCACGGCGCGCCGCTGGGACGAACCAGCATTCCGGCGCGCGGTGGCACAGGTGTTCGGTGCGTCGGCGCGGGCGGATGGCACGTGGCAGGGCGGGCCTGCCAATCTTAGCCAGATCGTTTCGGGAATGCCGCGCCCGCAAGAGTATTTCGTGCCGGGGCGCAATGGCGAGCGGGGCCGCATGGTGCGCCCGGAACGGTTGCGCGATGAAGAGTTTTCGTCTTCGACCATCATCCTGCCCGAAAACTGGAA
>JAYKJC010000583.1:0-9279 GCA_035285885.1 Leptolyngbyaceae cyanobacterium
ACGACCCGAAATAGCCAAGGCGATCGCGCTCAATCTGCTCGTCTGCGCCGCCGCCCCCTGCACGAGACGTCATCTTCAGTCCTTCAAACGCAATTGAAATTTCCTCCACCGCAACACCGCTCCCATCCGCCTTAAGCCCTGGAGCTTTCCACGACACTGGAATCGCCCCAATCAGCGTCCAACATTGCATGGTTTCGCCTGCCTGGTTAAACGTCAGAATGTTGATGTTGCGTCGGAGTCCACGCCCTCCGGTAAACGTCGCCTGCATCCAGTTCCAAAACAGGGCATTGTCTGTCATTCCTCGCGTGAGGGTGACTTCGGTGAAACTTGTTGGCCCCAGAAAAATGCGCTGCTGGTCATTCACGCCGCCTTCCCGTGCCGATGTGGTGGTGATTTTAGCGCTGAGTCCCTGACAACTCGCGAAAGATGCTGTAATCTGGCTTTCCATCTCTACATAGAAGCGATTTTCTAAGACGTAGTTGGTGACGTGGCTGGGCGATCGCGGCGCAGCAGGAACTGTTGTTCTTCCAGGGTGACGAGAAGATTGAGAACGTCGCTGTAAAGGAGACTGATAGGACGATCGGCGAGCGTTTTGAGATAAGCGTGAAAACAGCATGGTTGGGATGGCTTGAGACGCTTTAGATTGAATGGATTGAAAAGCTCTGGATTGAAAAGCTACAGACGAGAACGAGAACCCGGATGATGGTCTTGGATGTAGCGGAACTCTTCTTGCATCAACTCATAGACGCGATCGCCCACCCGTTGAACGGCGGTTGAGCTACCGAGAACCCGTTTGGCTAGCTTCATCAGCGCCTGCATCTCTTCTGCCCGACAGGTACTGTGGACGCGGAGCGAAGCCCCAGAGCCCAACGGAGCACTGCGGCTTTCAACCGGAAGATAGGAGGGGGTTAAGCGAATGTCGTCAATCGACCGCTCTGAGTTCGCCATGCTTAGCTACTCTGTCCTTTCAAAAGAGTTAGACCTAGCCTAAAATCAGAGCGTATCGCCGACCAGTAGCCAAAAGTCGAAGTCAAGCATGCAGCGATTAAGCCAACAGCGATCGCACACCACTTTCTAATCCCCTACACACCTTGGCCATAAACTCAAAATCCAGCGTTTCTGGGCGATCGCTCGGCATATGGTAGTTTGGATTGCGCAGAAATGCCGTATCCGTCACCATCATCGCGCGGTAACCCACATCCCAAAAGGGTGCATGATCGCTCAGCCGAGTCGCAGGCACCACCACACCTCTCAGTCCAGCCGCCAGCCACTCACACGGCACATCTCCCTGACGCAAGGCGCGACTCAAGCGCCTCATCTCTTGGATAGAAAACACATTGCCCACCAGAGCAACAAAATCCCCTCGATTGGGATACCAGGCACTCAACCCCGATGGATATTGCTGAGATCCTGGAGTCGGGTCACGGTACCCTAACATTTCTAAAGACAGCATCAGGCGCAGTAGTTCTTGCTGCTCCCGCAAATGAGCCGCATACGCCTGACTGCCCAAGAGTCCTAATTCTTCCAGGTCAAAGGCGACAAGCCGAACCGGATAGGGCGGTAAATGCTGTGAAAAAGAACGCGCCAGTTCTAGTAAGATCGATACTCCAGATGCATTGTCGTCTGCACCTGGGCTATTCATAACCCCATCATAATGAGCGCCAATTAGGATAGGATCGGCGCTTTTGTCGAGGCTTCCGGGGATATCAAGGATTAAGTTCTCAAATGATTCCCCTTGAAAGCTAAATCGATGGCTATCAACGCTTCCATAGGCCGACAATTGCTCTCGAACGTATTCTCGAACTGCAAGATGATTCAGTCGATGAAGATAGATATCTCGTTCGATGGCGACCTGCTCAACGTGCGATCGCAATCTCTCAGATAAGATGTCATCTGTCTGTGACATAGAGGTAGCACCTTTAAGAACCAGGGAAGACTAGAAGCGATAGAGACAGCTTAGAAGATAGCGTCTGCTTACATCCTCAATGCTATTCATCAACAAAGCGACAAGTATCAGAAACCAGAAACGGAGGCTAAAAAAATGTGGACATCTAATCAACGGAACGGTCGGAAATTCTCTTCTTCTACCCTACCGGGAGACGAGAACTTTGATTTTTCTACATGGGCACAGCTTGTACGTCAGCAAATGATGTCAGCTTTACAAAAGCGACAGCGCAATACCTAGTGCCGAAAAGCAGAAATCAAAAGGCAGAAATTAGAAGGCAAAAGGCAGAAATTCGAAGGAAAGTCCCTCTTATAGCCGTATGCTAACGGGTCAAGTACAAAATCAACCCGTGAACAAGGGGCTTAAGCCCCTTGCCTGTGCTTTATCTATTTGCATACTGCTCTAGAACATCTTCCTGCCATCCAAGAATACCCATAAACAGATGGAGGCGTGTAGTAGTGCTGCACGCCTCCATGATTTCTGTAAAACTCTGAATCCCCTCCGCGACGTACTTGTTTAGCGTATTCCTTGTTCCCAGCGTCTCGCTGGGAACGCCCGCAAGAGCCTCTGGCTCCCGTTCAAATGGAGCCAGAGGCTCCCGCAGCGGTTCCCTGCCAGAGTCAGGGAACCAGAAATTAGAGACCGCTAAACGTCTGAAGCCCCTCCGCGACGCGGAGGGGCTTCAGACAAACCTAAGTCACGATGACAGAAGTGTTTGAGTTGGACTTATGCGGTGACCAGCTCAGGCTCAGGTCGCTTGCTGTTGCGAATGCCTTCGATCGCTTCTGCATAGTCACTGGCCTTAAATACCGCAGAACCCGCGACGATAGCATTAGCTCCAGCGTCAAGAACTTGCCAGGTGTTGTGCGCCTTGAGACCACCGTCAACCTCAATCCATGGATCAACGCCACGCTCATCACACATCTGGCGAAGCTTACGAATCTTAGGCACCACTTCTGGAATGAAGCTCTGTCCACCAAAGCCTGGGTTGACGCTCATAATCAGAACCAGGTCACATACCTCTAGAACATATTCAATCAGGTCTAGGGGAGTAGACGGATTGAGTACGACACCCGACTGCTTGCCCAATTCGCGAATCTGGCAGAGTGTCCGGTGTAAGTGAGGAGATGCATTATGCTCAGCGTGGACTGAGATAATGTCTGCTCCAGCGCTTGCAAAGTCCTCAACATACTTCTCAGGCTCAACAATCATGAGATGAACGTCGAGAGGCTTTTGGGTCAGTGGGCGAATGGCTTCCACAATCAGTGGTCCAATGGTGATGTTTGGCACAAATCGGCCATCCATTACATCGACGTGAATCCAATCAGCACCAGCCTTATCAACTGCCTGAATTTCTTCACCCAAGCGGCTGAAATCAGCAGACAAAATCGATGGCGAAATAACAGTCTTCTTCTGAGTCATGGTGTCTCCGATTTCCTGCGTCCTCATTTTCGTAAGCCTATCTTAACAAACTGTGTGCATCAGATGTTACAGAACACTCACAAAACGATAGCGACTGCAACACTAAGCTGTGCCTGTTGAGAAGGGTATGGATTCCGGGAACGATGAGTAGGAGGTGCATTCTCCTTATAGACGAGACTATTCCTTTAGGCACAACTGTACTTAACCAACGCACATAGCGCTATAGAAGAGAATCAGGTCGAATCGAGAGAATCAAATCGAGGGGATTGACGACGTTTTTGCTGACAGTGCAACTCTGTTCAGAAGGTAGTAGTAACACACCCCCTTTATTCATGAAGATTCATTCTTGCAAGATTCATTCTTGAGGGTGAAGGTGAGGGGTGCCACACCTCTAGACATCCATCAAGATTTCGATACGTTAGTCACCATCGCATCACCAAACCCAGAACCATGAACCACTCAGCCATTTCTATTACGTCTCATACGTCTTATCCTGCGCAGACTCCAGTCATCAGCAATTCAGTAGGATTTCGTGCGAATTACCTGTGGATGGGATCGTGCGGGTTGCTGTTGGCTGCACTCGTTGCCATGTGGGTTGTGTTTAATAAAAAGTTAAAGACGCTTGAGAAGGAGAAACACTTCGAAGAATTTAAAAACCGTGAGTTGAAAAAGAAACTCAAGTTGGCGCTGGAAACGATTACCAAAATGGAGCGCAATCCAGATTTAATTTACTCCCGCGAGTTCAACCTGGATTATCTCCGGATGCGCATGGAAGAGAAACAGTTCCACTTCATCATCATGAATCAAATCAAGATCAAGGTGAAGGATAAGGTGAGCATGGCACTTCGAATGTCGCAGGCGTCTCCGGGCATTGTTGGGGTTGCCAGTGCCGGACGGAAAATTGATGAGATTTTTGACGTTGAGCACCAGCTTTCAGAGCGAACGGGGAGTAAGCGAGGGGTTCTATTCCGCATTCAGTTTAAGCTCACAAAACTACCGGCTCAAGCCACAACGGCCATTGTTCAAGAAATTGTGGATTGCTTGGAAGCCTACATGAGTCCCACTACGGATCACGATACCTGGCAGCCCACCATTCAAGGACGCATCGCATCGATTAGCTGGGACCAAAAAGCCAAACCCACACCTCTGCTCGTTCTGGCTCAGTCGAATGAAGGCGTTAATGTCACTTTCCGAACAAATCGCATGGTTCGTAAGTAGAATGCTTGGTGGGGCGATTGCTTCTTCTTGGGAAAACTGCCCTTCACATCTTAATGTTTATCTTCTCATTTCTCCATTTCCATTACCTCATCTCTACCTATGACACCTGCGCCCCCTAACTCGTCAGCCCTACTGGTGACCACTGGCCTGACCAAGCAATTTGACACGAATAAAGCCGTCAATGATGTCAATCTTGAGGTTTTAGCAGGCGAGGTTTATGGCCTCATTGGGCCGAACGGAGCTGGGAAAACGACTCTGCTGCGGATGTTAGCCACTGCTGAGGAACCAACTGCGGGTGAAATTTACATTAACGGGACGCGTCTCATTCCCGATCAGCCCAGTCCGGATATTCTGCGCATTATTGGTTTTCTGCCCGATGACTTTCCGCTTTACGATGACCTGACCGTCACAGAATACCTGGACTATTTTGCACAGCTCTATTATCTGCCAGCGTCAGAGGTGCGATCGCGCATTCAGGAAGTATTAGAACTGGTTAGCCTGGAAAATAAGCGTGATAGCCTCATCAGCAACCTATCACGGGGCATGAAGCAGCGGTTGAGTCTTGCCCGCACCATCATTTATCGTCCGAAGCTGCTGTTTCTCGACGAGCCTGTATCGGGACTCGACCCCGTTGCACGGGTGCAATATCGAGAAACCATCAAGTCTCTGCAACGAGAAGGAATGACCATTGTTGTTTCCTCGCATATTTTGAGCGATTTGGAAGACTTTTGCACGTCCATTGGGGTGATGCAGTTGGGCGAACTCGTCGAAAGCACAGAATTACGCCAGCTTTACGAACGCAATCGCACCACTCAAAAGATTGTCATTGCCACATTGGGAGAAAAGCAGGCGTTGCAGCCCATCCTCGACGCTTCGCCATTGGTGAAGTCCTGGGAGTTCATTCAGCCCAAAGGAATGACCGATGATGTTCCTCCCTATCATTTCGGCATTGACTTTACGGGGACAGATGCGGAAGCCGCTGAACTGTTGCGATCGCTCATCCAGGCGAACCACCCCATCAGCGAATTTGCCCCTGTGAAAGCCAGCCTCGAAGATATCTTCATTCAGCTCGGCTACAAACAAACCTCCTAACGTCATCATCTAACGCTCCCCCCTCTTCCCTTTTCCTTCTTCCCTCTTCCCTTTTCCTTCTTCCCTCTTCCCTACGCTCTCTTCCCTCTTCCCTTTTCCTTCTTCCCTCCTCCCTCTCCCATTCCCCCGGTGTACTCTCTATGCAATTAACATGGCTGGATCAGATCAACGCTTGGAACCCTCAGCTCGTGCGAGAGTGGCGTGGGCGGTTGAAAGCTCGGAGTATAATCGCGGCGATCGCCCTCTCGCTTATCTGGCAGCTTCTGCTTTTCCTTGCCCTATTACGGGCAAATTTCCTCACTGGCGATATACGAGACGAATGGAGAGATATCTGGCGAGCCATGTCATGGGGATTTCCCTATTTGCTGTTTAGCCTGGGGGGATATTACATCGTCAGCGACATCACCCAAGAAGAAAAACGCGGCACTCTCAACTTTGTACGGCTCAGCCCCCGTCCAGGCTGGCAAATTTTGCTAGGAAAGCTGTTGGGCGTGCCGATACTACCCTACATTGCGGTGATTGCCGCAATACCCTTCCATCTCATTGCCGCAATTTACGGACAAGTGTCGCCACTGCTGGTGTTGAGTTTCTACATTGTCCTGGTGGTGGGCTGTGCATTTACATACAGCCTTGCGCTTTTGTTTGGACTGGTGGGCAGCACTGCTCCCAACGCCCTCAACCGTCAGGCCACCACCTCTGTAACATTCGGTATTCTGGCGTTCTTCTTCCTGAGCCCCATGTTTATGACGTGGAATATCACCGTGACCTGGCAAGGGTTAAGCAACATCGAAAACTTTGCCCGCGATCTGGTTGTTGAGGTCTATTGGGGCTTTATTGCTATTACAGCAAACCCCCTTTTGAGTCATGGGTTTACTCTCATCAACCTACTGATCGCAACGGGACTCATTTGGCGCATCGTCTTGCGACGGTTTCGTCAGCCCCGCTCAACGCTAATGAGCAAGCGACAGAGCTATGCGACCGTGGCCTATGCAGAACTGCTTGCCATCGGGTTTGCGTTGAACCCAGAGTTTGGCATCCCTCAATCGAGCGTGGTAATTGCAGAGGCGATCGCCCTCTACACCGGAACCATTGTGCTGATTTTGATTATGATGTTTGCCACCGTGCCCTCTCGGCAAGCCCTGCTAGACTGGTCACGCTATCAATCCAGAGGAGTGATGAGCTGGATCTGGTCAGATAAAAGCCCCATGCTGCTAACACTCGTGATCAATGTGGGTTTGGCCAGTGTCCTGCTGATTCCCTGGATGTTTCTGTCGGGCATCATCACTCAAAATCGCATCGCTGCCCTGATCAGCTTTGTCAGCGTTGTCATGACTCTCCTTATCGCAGGCTTATTCACTCAGATTGTATTTGCCAAGCGAGTGCGAAACCCCCTCACCTGGGCAGTGGGAAGCCTGGTCATCTGGCTATCGGTGCCCGCCGCTATTATGAGCCTGCTGCAACTCCTCCCCGACCGAATCGGAGTGATGGCGACGTTTTGGACGCTGTTTGGATATCCTGTCTGGCACTTTGACAACCCGCTGGCGCTAGCCTTCACGCTGATTGGCATGGTGCTGCAAGTGCTGCTGATTGGGATGCTAGCGTTGCAGTTGTATCAAACTCTTCAGCAACTCCATCAATCGTAGCGCCGGGGTGTCGCCAGAGGAAACGGTGGGGCGGCAAATTTATGAGGTGGGCGATCGCCAGTGGGACATCCCTACCTTGCGGGAGTTACTGGAAGACATTCTGCCCAGCAACACCAGCTTTTCGGACTTTGAAGTGGAACATGATTTTGAACTCCTGAGTATGCGCACCCTCCTCCTCAATGCCCGACAGGTTTATCGTCCGACCAATCAATCAGAATTGATCTTACTGGCCATTGAGGATGTGACGGAACGGAAGCGTGCCCAGCGGTTTACGGAGGTGTTGCTGGATCGAATTTGCTAGACACCTCAGCGGAATGTCCGACAAAAGGCACTCATGACCAATTTCCACCATTTTTCAATCTGTTCGTAGCGGGTTCAAAGGACTTGCGTTTAATCTCACTGAGCATCCCTAGATGCAGCAACTTAACGGCTTCGATGCTACGCACTTCAGGGAATAAGTCTGCATAGAGTGCGCAGTATTCATCGATAAAGCGAATCGTTGAACGTGCTTTGCGGGGGGCTGCCATTGGGTGCGAATTGAGAGAGAACACCCTTATCTTAGTTTCTCTTTTTCAAGAGGGATAGAAGAGGGATAGAGCGGGGTGCAATCACAGGCAAGGGGCCTAAGCCCCTCACAGGCTGATTTTGTACGTGACCCATTTGCACACCGCTATAATTTCTGAAATTTGATGACTACTGCACTTTTCAACGTAGGAAATTGTTAAACACTTGTCTTCTGGTAAGTGAAGGATGTTGACTCTACCCCAAGAAGGACTTGTAGAACCTTTGTTCTCTGCGAATTTCCCTCAATTGCGTCACCTCGCGCTAAACTGTCGATCGGTTCGTTGTGTTTGTTCGTTTTAACCCGTTCGTTTTTATCACTGTGACGATGCTTAATATTCCTCAACTCCTTGCTGATGAGCTGTCTCTCAAGCCCTCTCAGGTTCAGAGTGCGTTAGAACTCTTTGCTGAAGGTGCGACGATTCCCTTCATTGCTCGTTATCGGAAAGAGCGCACAGGCGAGATGAATGAGATTCAACTGCGAGAATTGAGCGATCGCCACACCTACCTGACAGAACTCGAAGACCGTAAGCAAGCCATTCTCAAGTCTATTGACGAGCAGGGCAAGCTGACTGAAGACCTGCGCAAAGCCATTGAGGGCTGTTTGCTGAAGAATGAGCTGGAAGACCTCTACTTGCCCTATCGTCCGAAACGCCGCACCCGCGCGACGATGGCGCGAGAACGGGGACTGGAGCCATTGGCAGCGTTCATCAAGTCTCTGAACACACCCCAGGCGAAACCTCAATCTCTCATGGCAGAGGCCGAAAAGTATGTGGATGAGGAGAAAGGGGTTGCCAGTGCTGAGGATGCCCTCAAAGGCGCGTCTGATATTTTGGCAGAAGAGGTGGCGGATACCGCAGAAATTCGCGCCTGGTTTCGGGAGTATTTGATGAGAAAAGGGGTGATTACCTCAAAGGTCAAAAAAGATCATCCCGAAGGCACCACCAAGTATGAAATGTATCGGGACTATCAGAATCCTGTAAAGGCGATCGCCCCTCATAACTTACTTGCCCTCTTTCGTGGAGAAACCGAAGATGTTCTCAGTTTCGAGATTGCCTTTGAGCGAGAGGATATTCTCAGTTATCTAGAAAACCGAGAACTCCACACCAAAGCCTCAGAAATTCGGACATTCTACCAGGCGATGCTGGCGGATGCCTTTGACCGACTGATCAAAAACTCCGTCACCAGTGAAGTCCTCGCCCTGAAGAAACAAGAAGCCGACATCGAATCCATTCGTACCTTTGAGGTGAATTTACGCAACCTCTTGCTTGCCAGTCCTGCTGGAATGAAGCCCACCCTCGGCATTGACCCCGGCTTTCGCACAGGCTGCAAGGTGGCCGCACTGGACGAAACAGGTAAGTTTCTCGAATATCAGGCGATCTTTCCCCACACCGGAGC